>CAILKA010000032.1 GCA_903834645.1 uncultured beta proteobacterium | reverse complement strand
GGTCAGGATCTGCGGCAGGTGACGCAATCGAGCCTGCGCGGGGCCATCGGCATCGTGCCCCAGGACACCGTGCTCTTCAACGACACGGTGGCCTACAACATCGCCTACGGCCGCACCGGCGCCTCGCAGGAGGAGATCGAGAGCGCGGCGCGCGCCGCGCATATCCACGACTTCATCGCGGGCACGCCTGCGGGCTACGCCACGCGCGTGGGCGAGCGGGGCCTGAAGCTCTCGGGCGGGGAGAAGCAGCGCGTGGCGATCGCGCGCACGTTGCTCAAGGACCCGCCGGTGCTCATCTTCGACGAGGCCACCTCGGCGCTCGATTCGGCCAACGAACGCGCCATCCAGGCGGAGCTGCAGAGCGCCGCGCGCGGCAAGACCGCGCTCGTGATCGCGCACCGGCTGAGCACGGTCGTGGATGCGCACGAGATCGTCGTGCTCGAGCAGGGGCGTGTGGTCGAGCGGGGCACGCATGCCGAGTTGCTCGCGCGGGAGGGGCAGTACGCGCGCATGTGGCGGCTGCAGCAAAGCGGCGCAGCCTCCTGAGGCGGCGGGCCGAAGCCAGGCCGCTACTTGGTCTCGAAGGTGTAGACCCCGTCCCAGCCGGAGCCGGGGGGCTCGTCGCGCAGCCGCTGCGCGCGCTCGATCCACAGCGCGTAGAGCAGGCACGGCTCCTCCTCGTGCAAGGCTTGCCAGGCCTGCAGCGACTCGTCGAAGCGGCTCTCGCGCCAGGCTGCGAGTGCGGCCTCATGGCGCTGCGCGCGCTCGCGTTGCGCGGGGCTTGCCTCCTGCGCCCGCGCGACCGGCTCGTGGATGGAAAGCGGCGTCTCGCGTCCCTTGACGCGCACGCGGTCGAGCTCGCGCCAGAGAAAGTCTGCGCCGGCGGCCTGCCGCACCGACTCGCCGGCCACGATGCCCGCGCCGTAGGCTTTGGTCAGCCCCTCCAGGCGCGAGGCGGTGTTCACCGTGTCACCGAGCACCGTGTAGGCCATGCGGTAGGCCGAGCCCATGTTGCCGACCACGGCCGGCCCCGTATTCACGCCGATGCCCACCGCGAGCTGTGCGCCGCCGGGCAGCGTGAGCCCAGGGATGAGCGCCACCAGCGCGCGCTGCATGTCCAGCGCCGCTGCCACGGCGGCCGCTGCGTGGTCAGGGCGGGGTACGGGCGCTCCCCAGAAGGCCATCACGCAGTCGCCGATGTACTTGTCGATCGTGCCGCGGTGATCGGCGCGGATCACGCGCGAAAGCTCTGTCAGCAGCGTGTTCATCAGCTCGCCCAGGGCCTGCGGCTGCATCTGCTCCGACAGCGTCGTGAAGCCGCGTACGTCGGCAAACATGACGCTGAGCTCCGCGCTGTGCCCGGACATCGAGTAGCGCGCCGGGTCGGCATTCATCTCCTCGACGAGCTCGGGCGGCACGTACTGGCCGAAGAGCCTGCCCAGGGCACGCCGGCCTCGTGTCTCGAAGAGGTAGGCCAGCAGGTTCAGCCCCACGAACAGCGCGGCCAGCTGCACCAGCGGCAGCGCCAGCGGCAGCACCCAGCGCTCGCGCGACCACAGCAGCCAGCCTGCGGCCAGGAGCGACAGTGCGAGCACACCGGTGGTGAGCGCGAAGCTGCGCAGCCGCAGCCCGCGCGCAGCCACCAGCATCACGAGAGCCACTCCACCGAGCAGGCCGAGCACGGCCGCGTTGGTGAACCAGGGCTGGCTCGGCAGTCGCCCGTCGAGCGCACCCTGGATCACCGAGGCGTGGACCTCCACCCCGGGAAAAACACGGTCGCCGCCCAGGGGCGTGGGGACGCTGTCTCGCAGACCCGGGGCGGTGGGGCCGAAGACGACGATGCGGCCGCGCAGGCGTGCGGGGTCAGCCCGGCCTTCGAGTACGTCGGCCGCCGACAGGGTGTCGATCGTGCCGGGGGGGCCGTAGAAGGGCACGAGGACTCGCGAGGCCGGATCGATCGGCAGCACAAGCCGCTCGCCGATCTGCAGCGCGGTGGCGGGCTCACCGGGGCCGGCTGGGGGCACGCCGATGGGCACGTTGCCTGCCACCTGCAACAGCACCTCCAACGCCAGGGAGGTGTAGACGGAGTCACCGTGGGCCACGAGCATCGGCAGGCGTCGGGTCACCTTGTCCACGTCCTCGTCGCGCGTGAAGTGGCCCGCGGCGCCCGCCGCCCGCATCAAGGCAGGCAGGTTCGCACCGTAGCCGGCGAATTCAGGCGCGCGTATGCCCAGCTCTCCGGCCACTGCGCGCGGGAGCCAGCCCGGCTCGGGCAGCGCTCCGGTGCCGGGCCCGCCCGTGCGTGTGAAGTAGTAGCCCAGCACGACGGGACGCCCCTGCAGTGCCTGCGCGAAGATGGCATCGCGGTCCAGGCCCGCGAGCGCGGACTCCACCTCGCGGCGCAGTGCGGGGTCAGCTGCGGGTGGCGCGCGTCCGATCGCCGCGCGGATGGCGGCGGCATCGCTGCGATCCGGCTCTGCGAACACGGTGTCCAGCGCCAGCACCTGCACGCCATAGGTGTCGAAAAGCCTGGCCACGAGCTCGGCCATGCGATCGCGTGGCCAGGGCCACTGGCCGATGCGTGCCAGGCTGGGCTCGTCGATCGCGACGATCGTCACGGCGGGTCGCGGGCTGGGCGCGATGCTTGTCTGCACGAGGCGGTCGTAGAGCCACAGGTCCAGCCGCTGCAACAGCTCCGGGGCGCGCTCGGGCACCAGGGCGGCCGGCACGAGCGCAAGCGTGACGGCCAGCGTCAGCGCCGCACAGGCGGTCGTGGCCCGGCTGCGCGGGGTTGAGAAGAGGCCCCAGGGAAACCGCATCACCGGATAATGCCGGGAGTCGGCCCGCGCGGGAATCCGGGGGCCAACCAGGGGGGAGCCGATGCAGACGACTACCGATCCCAGCCTTGCCCGGCCCAGGTGTGCGCAGGCCAGCTGCCTGCCCCGGGCGCGGGTACGGATGCCGGGCATTTGCAAAGCCTTGGCCGGCGCAGCGCTGGCCGCCTCAGCGGTGCCGGCTGCGCACGCCAGCCCAGGCAGCCTCGTCACGGCCTCCGCCTGGCACGCTCTGCAGGCGGTGTCGGCCATGCCCGCCCCTGTATCGGCTGCACCACGGTTTGCCATCTCGCGTTTCTCCATTGACGGTGCGCAGCTCGTGCCCGCACAGGAGCTCGTCGCCTTGCTGGACCGATTCACGGGCGAGCAGCGTGGCGTTGCCGATATCGAGGGAGCTGTCGAGGCTGTGCGAGCCGCCTACGAGCGCGCGGGCATCCTGTCCGTCGAGGTCACCGTGCCGGAGCAGGCGCTGGTGCAGGGCGTGGTGCGGCTGAAGGTCCGGGAGCTGACCCTGACCCGCGTGGAGACCGCCGGCGTGCAGCAGCGCTCGTCCGGAAACCTGAGGCGCGCCGTGCCCGGACTCGTGGAGGGCCGCACGCCGTCGGACTTCGCCCTGTCCCGGCAGCTGCGCCTGGCCAACGAAAATCCTGGGCGCCAGATGCAGGTGACCATGCGCACCGATCCGGACGGTCAGCTCACAGCCGTGCTGCGAGTGGCCGACCGTCCGCCGCTCATCGGCCAGCTGTCAGTGGACAACACCGGTACGCCCGGCACTGGCCGCACGAGACTGGCTCTGGCCGTTCAGCACATGAATCTGCTCGACCGCGACATCGTCGCCACCGCGCAGTTCCAGACCTCGCCCGAGTTCGTCGAGGAGGTGCGCATCGCATCGGTGTCTGCACGCGTGCCGCTGTATTCCAGCGGGCTGATGCTCGAGGCGTCAGCGGTGTACTCGAGCGTGGATTCCGGCAGCGTGAGCACGGTGGCGGGCGAGTATCTGCTCTCGAGCAGCGGCCGGAACCTGTCGCTGCGGCTCGTGCGGCTGCTGCACCGATGGGGCACGGTGGAGCCGCGCGTGTGGGCGGGCTGGGAGTCCAAGCTCGTGCAAAGCAGCGTCACCATCGCCTCGGGAGGCCCGAGCCTCGTACCCGACATCGAGCTGCGCCCGTTGCAGCTTGGTCTGGCCGCCGCCTGGCGGGGGGACGCCGCTGTCCTCAACGGGCAGGTTGTCGCTTTGCGCAACCTCCCGGCAAGCGGCCGCAGCGCGCCATCGGTGTTTGCAAGTCCCGGGCTGCGTGCGGGCGCCAACCCTCATTACGCCATCGTGCGTGCGACGGCATCGGCCACCCGAGCCTGGGAAGCGGGCACGGCCGCTGTCTACTGGAGCGGCCAATGGACGAGGGATGCCCTCATTCCGGCCGAGCAGTTCGGCATCGGAGGTGAGGGCTCGGTGCGCGGCTTCGATGGTCGTCTCGTCACGGGCGACATGGGCCAGCGGCTGTCCGTCGAGTGGCAGACCCCGCCGCGTGCATGGAGCGAAGGCTCGCCCCTGGAGATCTCGGGGCTCGTCTTCGCCGACGCCGGTCACGTGCGCCGCATCCAGGCGTTGCCGGGCGAGACGACGGGCGCCACACTGGCGGGTGCCGGCATCGGGGCACGGGTGTTCAAGGCTCGCGGCTTCTCGCTCCGGGTCGACGTGGGCGTGGCATTGAAGGCTGATGGAGTTGCCCCGACGCGCACCGGATTCGTGCACGCAGGTGCCGATTACCCACTCTGAGAGACCGCCCCGACCCGACTTGGTGCGCGCGCGCCCGATGCGCTGCGCTCGTATGGGTGGAATCCCCGCATTCCGGGTGTTGAGTTCGTGGGCAATCACGAGAAAACTCGGGTGACCCTGGGTTTGCGGGCGCACGGCCGCGCCCGTCCATCTGACCCTTGCCAGGCAAGTTCGAGCCAGGCGGGGCCGACTGAGGCTCACGACGATGCAAGGTGTCTGCTCGCCGTCGCGCTCCCGCCTCAAGCCGCCTGATGTGCGGCAGGCCCTCTCACGCCCCTTCGATCTGAGGCTCACCGCGCTGGCGCTGGCTGTGGTCACGCTCGTGGCCACCACGCCTGTGCGCCCCAACCCCAGTGGCGCAAAGGTGGTGCACGGGCAGGCTGCGCTGCGCCAGCAGGGAAGCACCCTCACCGTCACGACGAGTGACGGCACGATCATCAACTGGAAGCACTTCGCCATCGGCGCAGGCGAGACAACCCGCTTCGTGCAGCCCAGCGCCACCAGCCAGGTGCTC
>CAILKA010000031.1 GCA_903834645.1 uncultured beta proteobacterium | reverse complement strand
GCCGACGCTGTCCGGCGGCGAAGCTCAGCGGCTGAAACTCGCGGGCCACCTGGCCGACGTGAAGCCGGCCAGGCAGAAATTGGGGACGCTGTTCCTCTTCGACGAGCCGACCACGGGCCTGCACTTCGATGACGTCGCCAGGCTGCTTGGCGCGTTCAAGCGCCTGCTCGATGCGGGACATTCGCTGCTCGTCATCGAGCACAACCTCGACGTGATCCGTGCGGCCGACTGGATCATCGACCTCGGCCCCGAGGGCGGCGAGGGCGGCGGCGAGGTGGTGTGCACCGGCACCCCCGAGCAGGTGCGCGCGCACCCGGGCTCGCACACCGGGCAGGCGCTGCGCGAGTACGAGCAGACGATGGGCCTGGCTGCCGCGGCGCCGGCTGCCGAGGAGGGGCTGC
Organism: uncultured beta proteobacterium; assembly: GCA_903834645.1. Classification (GTDB taxonomy): domain Bacteria; phylum Pseudomonadota; class Gammaproteobacteria; order Burkholderiales; family Burkholderiaceae_C; genus Rubrivivax. The sequence goes on along the minus strand of CAILKA010000031.1, from coordinate 1,898 downwards.
CGCTGCAGGCGCTCATCGGCGCCCGGCGTGCCGCGGCGCGCGCGCAGCAGGCGGGCAGCGAGTCGATCCGCATCGTCAACGCGCGCGAGCACAACCTGCAGTCGATGAACGTGGAGATCCCGCGCGGGCGCTTCAACGTCATCACCGGCGTGTCGGGCTCGGGCAAGAGCACGCTGGCCTTCGACATCCTCTTCAACGAGGGGCAGCGCCGCTACCTCGAGAGCCTGAACGCCTACGCGCGCAGCATCGTGCAGCCGGCCGGGCGCCCGGAGGTGGACGCGGTGTGGGGCATCCCCCCGACGGTGGCGATCGAGCAGCGCCTGTCGCGCGGCGGGCGCAAGAGCACGGTGGCCACCACCACCGAGGTCTGGCACTTCCTGCGGCTGCTGTGGGTCAAGCTCGGGCTTCAGCACTGCGTGCACGACGGCGCGCAGGTGCGCCCGCAAAGCCCCGAGAGCATCGCCGCGCAGCTGCTGCGCGACCACGCCGGCCAGCACGTGGGGCTGCTGGCGCCGTTGGTGGTCAACCGCAAGGGCGTCTACACGGATCTCGCGAAGTGGGCCAAGGCGCGCGGCCACACGCACCTGCGCGTGGACGGCGAGTTCCTGCGCCTGGACCCGTTCCCGCGCATCGACCGCTTCCGCGAGCACACGATCGAGCTGCCGGTGGCCTCGCTCTTGGTGGACACGGCCGACGAGGCGGGTCTGCGCGCGGCGCTGGCGCGCGCGCTCGAGCTGGGCAAGGGCGTCTTGCACCTGCTGCATCCGCTGGACGGCCTGGCCGCCGCGATGGATGCGGGCCAGTCCACGGCTGCGATCGGCGCGGTCAAGGTCTTCTCGACGCAGCGCGCCTGCCCCACCTGCGGCACGAGCTACCCCGAGCTCGACCCGCGCATGTTCAGCTACAACAGCAAGCACGGCTGGTGCACCTCCTGCGTGGGCACGGGCCTGGCGCTCACGCGCGAGCAGCGCCGCGTCTACGACGACTCGGTGCGTGATGACGACAACAAGGGTCGCGAGCTGAGCTTCCCGTCCGAGGAGGCGGAGGCCGAGGGCGTGGGCGACGCGCCCTGCGCCGAGTGCGCCGGGGCGCGGCTGAACCCGGCGGCGCGCGCCGTGACCTTCCTCGGGTTGCCCATCGGCGAGGTCGCGAACATGAGCGTGGCGCAGGCGCAGGGCTGGGTCGCCTCCTTCGAGCAGGCCGATCGCCTGAGCGAGCGCGAGCGCGGCATCGCGCGCGACGTCGTCACCGAGATCCGCAGCCGGCTCGAATTCCTCCAGGAGGTGGGCCTGGGCTACCTCACGCTCGACCGCGCCGCCCCGACGCTCTCCGGGGGGGAGGCGCAGCGCATCCGGCTGGCCGCGCAACTCGGCAGCAACCTGCAAGGCGTGTGCTACGTGCTCGACGAGCCCACGATCGGGCTGCACCCGCGCGACAACGGCATCCTGCTGCACGCGCTGCACAAGCTCGGCGACAAGGGCAACACCCTGGTGGTCGTCGAGCACGACGAGGACACGATCCGGCGTGCCGACCACGTGATCGACATCGGCCCGGGCGCGGGCCGCCGCGGTGGGCGGCTGGTGGCGCAGGGCAGCGTGGCAGACATCGCTGCCCACCCCGAGTCGCTCACCGGCCGCATGCTCGCGCACCCGATGCGCCACCCGCTGCAGCCTCGGCGCGCGGTGGATCCGGCCGGCCTTTCGCTGCGGCTGAAGGGCGCGCGGCTGCACAACCTGCAGGGCATCGATGTGGACGTGCCGCTGGGGCGGCTGGTGGCCGTCACGGGGGTGTCGGGCTCGGGCAAGAGCACGCTGGCGCGCGACGTGCTGCTGGCCAACGTGCAAGCCGCAGTCGCGCAGCGCGCGACGAAGGCCGGACGCGACGCGCTGGCTGGTGGC
>CAILKA010000030.1 GCA_903834645.1 uncultured beta proteobacterium | reverse complement strand
CGGTGGCCCAGGAAGATCTGGTTCATGTAGATCTCGAGGATCTGATCCTTCGAGAGCATGGACTCGATCTTGAAGGCAAGCAGAACCTCGTAGATCTTGCGCGTGAAGGTCTTCTCCGTGGAGAGGTAGAAGTTGCGCGCGAGCTGCATCGTGATCGTGGATGCGCCCTGGCTCTTGGCTTCCGAGAACTGGGCCAGCGCAGCGCGCGCGATGCCCTTGAAGTCCACCCCGCCATGGCGGTAGAAGTTGGCGTCCTCGATGGCGAGCACGGCGTCCTTCATCACCTTCGGAATCTCGCCGATGGGCACGTAGATGCGACGCTCCTCGCCGAACTCCCCGAGCAGCTGGCCATCGGCCGCCAGCACGCGCAGCGGCAGCTTCGGGCGGTAATCCGTGAGGCTGCCGACATCGGGCAGGTTGGGGTAGGCCAGGGAGAGGGCCAAGGCCACGGCCATCAGCACCGACAAGGCCCCGCCCACGACGAGCACGCACAGGCCGAGCACGCCGCGCACGAGCCAGGAGGACCGGCGGCCGGGGGGAGACGCATGCGGATGCGTTCCGGCGCGTTCGGGGGTGGTGTCGTTCATGCGTATCCCATGGCCAGGGGCGACGGATTATAGGTATCGGGATAACCCGCACGCGCCTCGAAATTCCTTCGAGCGATGCCCGCACAAAGAAGTTCCGCAAGGGGTCCGACGCAGGAGGTTGCTGTTAACATCTCCAGTAGTTCAGACCCGTCTTTGCTGCTGTGGTCTGAGGCGGAGGAGTCGCTGGCGCCGTGGGTTTTCTTGACCGTTTCCTGAGCCGCAGGAACGCTCCGGCCTTCGGGTTGGACATCAGTTCGACGAGCGTCAAGCTCGTCGAGTTGAGTCGGCGTCCCTCCGGCCAGTTCGTGGTCGAGCGCATTGCCGCCGAGCCGCTGGACAAGGGGTCGGTCGTCGACGGCCAGATCGAGAAGTTCGACGAAGTCGCGGAGTCGATCCGGCGTGTCGTGGCGGCAAGCGGCACCCGCGCCCGGCAGGCCGTGCTGGCGATGCCACCTTCTGCTGTCATCACCAAGCGGATCATGCTGCCAGCGGGGCTGCGCGAGGAGGAGATGGAGGTTCAGGTCGAGAGCGAGGCCAACCAGTACATCCCTTTTTCGCTCGACGAGGTCAGCCTGGATTTCTGCGTCCTGGGGCCCAGCGCGGCTTCGCCTTCCGATGTGGAGGTGCTGATCGCGGCCTCGCGCAAGGACAGGGTCCAGGATCGCCAGGGCGTGGCGGAGGCGGCGGGGCTCACGCCGATCGTGATCGAGGTGGAATCCCACGCCGTGCGGCTGGCCACGGGGCGGCTCGTCGCGGCGCTTCCGCGCCAGGGCAAGGACACGCTGGTGGCGCTCTTCGAGATCGGGTCGGATGCCACGAGCCTGAAAGTGCTCAAGGACGATGTGCTGCTCTACGACCGGGACCAGGCCTTCGGGGGCTCGCAGCTGACGCAGCTGATCTCGCGCCAGTACGGCCTGTCCTTCGAGGAGGCGGAGCACAAGAAGCGCAGCGGCGAGCTGCCCGAGGACTACACCCAGGTGATCCTGGAGCCTTTCGTCGACAGCCTGGCCCATGAGATCGGGCGTGCCCTGCAGTACTTCTTCACGAGCACGCCCCACCACAAGGTGCATTACGTGATGCTGGCTGGCGGCACGGCCACGCTGCCCGGCCTGACCGACCGCGTGACCGAGCTCAGCGGCTTCGCTTCGCTGGTGGTCAATCCCTTCGAGGACATGGCCTTTGGCGCGGGTTCGCGCGAGGCGCGGGCCAGGCGCGAGGCGCCTGCCTATCTCACCGCCTGTGGCCTGGCCATGCGCAGGTTCGTCCAGTGATCCTGATCAACCTGCTGCCCCACCGCGAGGAACGCCGCAGGCGCCAGCAGGCGGCCTTCTACGCGGGGATCGGCTTGAGCGTGGCCGCCGGGGCCGTGATCGCCCTGGTGTGGTACGTCGCCCTGGGCCAGATGGCCGCGGCGCAGCGCGGACGCATCACGTTCCTGACCACCGAGGTCGGCATCCTCGAGCGCCAGATCAAGGACATCGCCACATTGAACGCCGACATCGATGCGCTGAAGGCGCGCCAGAAGGCGGTGGAGGATCTGCAGATCGAGCGCAACACCCCCGTGCGCCTGCTCGGGGAGCTGGCGCGCCAGACGCCAGACGGGGTGTACCTGCTGTCTATCCGGCAGACGGGCGACCGCGTGCTGCTGAGCGGCCACGCGCAGAGCAACGAGCGGGTCTCGGAGTTGCTGCGCAACGTCTCCTACAACTCCACCTGGCTGCAGCAGCCCGAGCTGCTGGAGATCAAGGTGGCTCCCGTCGCCCCCGGGACTCGGCCCGACAGCCGGCTGGCCGAATTCTCGATGCGGCTCGTGATCAAGCGTTCGTCTATCGCAGAGCCGGCACCCGCTGTGGGTGGCGTGGCGGCGCGCGGATCCTGAGGAAGCACCCGTGGCTCTGCGCCTGCCTGCTCCCCGCTTGAATGTCGATCTCAACGGCCTGTCCGAGCGCATCGGGGCGCAGTTCAAGGGCCTGGATCCGGCGCGCCCGGGCCAGTGGCCGTTGCTGCCCAAGCTCGCGACCTGGCTGGGCGTGACGCTGGGCACGGTGGCCGTCGCCTGGGCGGTCGTCCTGTCTTCGGAGGGGCAACTGCTCGAGGTCGAGCGCGAGCGTGAGCCGGGGCTCATGCAGGACTACCGCTCCAAGCTCGCGCAGGCCATCAATCTCGCCGAGCTGCGGCGACAGAAGCTGCAGGTGCAGGAGTTCGTGAGTCAGCTCGAAAAGCAGCTCCCGGGCAAGGCCGAGATGGATGCGCTGCTGTCGGACATCAACCAGGCGGGCATCGGTCGCGGGCTGCAGTTCGAGCTCTTCAAGCCTGGGCAAGTGGAGATCAAGGACTACGACGCCGAGTTGCCCATCGCGATCCGGCTGACAGGCCGCTATCACGACGTCGGCGCATTCGCCGCCGACATCGCGAACCTG
>CAILKA010000029.1 GCA_903834645.1 uncultured beta proteobacterium | reverse complement strand
GTGCCCAGCGGCAGCGTGATGCTGGCCCCGGGCGCCTGCGTGGCCAGGGGCGTGTCGCGCCACAACCGCAGCCGGCCCTCGGCGGCCGGCACGGTGATGCCGGCGGTCGCGCCATCGTTGACGAGGAAGAGCTGCCCGGTCAGCGCGTTCTCGGGGCGGCCACCATCGGCAGGCGGGGAGAAGCGGGCATCGCGCCAGGTGCCGGTCCAGGCCGGGTGGGGGTCGATCTTGGCGTTGGCGAGGGTCTCCTTGTACGACACGAGCGTGCGGTAGGGCGTGCGCGAGGTGTCCAGGCTCGGCTCCCAACGTGTCTTCCAGAACACCTCGTTGCCGCTGAAGAAGGCCAGGTGCAGACCCGCGTCGCGCGCAGCCTCCACGTTCGCGCGCTGCGCGCCCGACCAGTACTCGTCGTGCCCCACCGACAGGAACGCACGGTGGTTGCGCAGCAGCGCGCCGTTGCGGTCCACGTCCGCCCCGCTCGTGTAGGCCACCTCGTAGCCGTTGGCCTCGAGCCAGCGCAGCATCGGGTACTCGGCGTTGAAGAGCCAGTCCTGCCCGTTGGCCAGCGCCCGGGTGTTGAAGGGCCGGTTGTAGCTGACCTTGTAAGCGCGGCCCACCGGGCCGCCCCGGTAGAGGCTCGCACCGCCCCACTCGTTGTAGGCCTGCCAGGTGGTGTCGGCGGTCTGGAAGAGCAGCTCGGCACGGCTGCCATCGTCGCGCACGATGAAAACGATGTGGCTCGCGCCGCCGGTGTCGGGCCGCACCAGGCGCGCCACGTAGATGCCCGAGGTGGCGTTGGCAGGCACGGCCCATGTGGCCGATATGGCCCAGTTGCCGCAGTCCACCAGGCCGGTGGCGGTCTCGGTGAGGCAGGCAGGCTGCGTCTGCGGCAGCGTCACGGAGGGCTGCACCGTGGCCACCAGGCGTGCGCCCAGGCCGGCGTACCAGCCCAGGCGGTAGATGTCGGCGCGCCACGCGGGTGCATCGGTCCGGACCTTGAAAGCCACCGTCTCGCCACGATTGACCGACATCTGCGTGGCAAAGCCCTGGATCGTCGCGTCGCCCGCGCCCGTCACGTCCCACTGGCTGGGCGGTGCGCCGGCCAGGCAGTTCTCGGCCACGGTCGCATTCGAGGGATTCGAGCACGCGGGGGTGGGCGGCGGGGGTGGGGGAGGCGCGGTCGGCGTGAAGACCACGTCCACCCAGTAGTTGCTGGCGCGCCAGGTGCGGTTCGGGTACGTGGGTGCACCGGCATAGGCATACACCCCGTTGCCTCCGGCTTCGCCATCGGCCAGCAGGCGCACCGGCCCGCTGTCCACGCTGCGGCCGGTGAAGTAGCCCGCGTCGATCGCGTAGCCGCCGCGCGGCGCGAAGTACGACGCGACCACCACGACGCCGGCCTTCACGGCCACGGGAGTCGGGAAGTTCAGCTGCTGCCATCCGGTGCCAGTCTCGGCGCTGAAGGTGCCGCGCGCCAGCAGCTGGCCCGAAGTGCTCCACAACGAGCCGACATGCGTGCCGGTGTTGCCCGAGCCCTTGTAGAAGCGAATGCCCGTGATGAGCCCGTCCACCGCTGTGCGCACGCGCACGCCCAGCTCCACGCTTGCGGTGTCGTTCGACGACGAGACACTGGGCAAGGCGGTGTCGGGCCAGGCGGTGCACGGACAGGTGTCGCCCACTGGCCCGCCCCCTGTGCCCCCGCCCTCGGTGCCGGCGTAGGTGGCGGTCCAGCTGCCCGGTGCGGCCTCGAACATCGCGAGCTGCGTGCCCTTGAAGATCACGGTCGTGAAGGGCACGGCCGCGCCCGCCCGGGCCAGCGCCGTCAGCGTGCGCCCGTTGTGGCGCAGCGGCAGGGTGGCACGCAGCCCACGGGCGTCGGGGGAGGCGTTCAGCGCGAAGGCGAGCACCTGGTTGGCAAAGGCGATGTTGCCGAAGCTCGACGCATTGCGCGCATCGAGCCAGGCGAGCAGCTGGCGCGCCGAGATCACGGGCACGCCCCGCGCGGTGGCCGAGGCCACGACCGCATCGGCCACCGCGGAGCTGGGGGTGTCGGTGTGGGCGTTGACCGTGAACGCGCCGATGTAGCCAGGCGGTCCGAGCGCGGCATCCAGCAGCGCATCCACGGCCAGCGGGTAGCGCTGCAGCGACTCGTCTGTGAGGTGCGTGGCCGCCTGGTAGACGTCGATCAGCGAGCCGTCCAGGTCGGCAAAGCGCATGGGCTGCGCCGAGCCTGTCATGTAGGCCGGTGCAACCAGGCCCAGCCAGCTTCCGGGCCAGTGGTAGTAGGTGGTGTCCAGCCGCATGCCCTGGGCGAACTGGACCAGGGCACCGCTGGCCCAGTCGCTCCACACGATGCAGTGGTGACGCTGCGTGCGCACCGGGGCCAGGCTCGGGAAGCGGCTGCGCCACTGCGCGAGCTGCTCGCTGTAGTTGCGCTCGAGCGAGATGCGCGTGTAGTCGGCACAACCCGTGTCCACGTGCAGGCTGGGCTCGAATCCCTCGGCCTCGTAGGCGGCGAGCTGCTCGTCGGTGAGCGGCGTGCGTGGGTACAGGTACGAGGTGCCCCGCAGGCAGGTCCAGTCGGCCACCGAGCAGCCCGCCGGGCTGGCCGCGCGCAGCTGGTCGAAGCGTGGCGCCGTGCCGGCGTTGCCGTGATCGTCGCCCGTGAGCACCACCACCGCGCGCAGTCCGCGCGGCAAGGGCCACACGCGCGGGAGCGGTCGTCGTGTCTGGCTCGCGAGCACGACCACATGCGCGAAGAGCCGCTGCAACTCGTCGGCCTGGGGCACGGCCAGGCGCTCCGGATCGACCCAGTCGGGACGCACGTCGCCCAGGGCTGCGCCGTAGAACTTGTCGTTGGAGCGGATGGGCATGAGCCCGTCACGCTCCTGGTTGGCCCACGCCGGGTTGCCCTGGCGCATGAGCACGATCGACGTTGCAACGTCCCAGGCGAAGGCCGCGACGCGTCCCGCTCCCACCGTGCGCCAGGCCAGCGCCGGATGCGTGGTCGCCGTGCTCGCGCCGGTGTAGAGCGCGGCGAGCAGTGCCGCGCCGGCCAGCGTGTAGCGCTGCGCGCTGCCGTGGAACTGCAGCGAGAGGTCCGCCAGCCCGGCTCCGGGAAGCGCGACGGGATCGACGCGATACCACCCGCCAGCCAGTTCCTGGTCCAGCGGCGCGAGGCCCGCCAGTGGCGCCAGCGCAGCGTCGGGCGCCATCGTGACCAGGCTGCCTCCGGCGTTCACCCAGTCGGTGAGCGCGCTGCGCTGTGCCTCCGAAAGCGCCATGCGGGGCAGCACGACGATGTCGTGGGCCGAGAGCGAGGCCGCCGTGAGTGCCGATGCATCGGAGACCCGGAAGGCGTTGAAGCCTTCCGTGCGCAGGATCTCGGCATAGAAGGTGCTGAACGGCGCGCTCGGAGAGGCCACGACCAGGATCGGCCCGCCCGGTCCATCGGCGGGCGTGGCATGCGCTGCGCGTGGCCCCCACGCCAGCGCCAGCAGCACCACCAGGCCCGCGAGCAGCGGCCCCAGGCGGTGCACGAGCCAGCCCCATCGCGGCCGGCGTGCGACCGCGTCGCGTGAGGACTCGGCACACCCGATGGCCTGGCGCCTGCCAGCGCCCCTCACCGCCCGGCTCCCGCGCCCAGCGGCCACGACAGGAGCCGTCCATCCTCGGTGCCGGCCACGAGCACGCTGGCGGCGGGGTCTGCAAAGCCCAGTGCCGTCACCGCCGCCGGGCCTGCCAGGCGGTGCACGGCGCTGCGCCTGGACACGTCCCACACGGTCACCGCGCCGTCGGCCGTGGCGCTGGCGAGCCATGCGGCCCCGCCCCCGAAGGCGAGCGCGCGCACGGCGCCGGCCCGCGCATCGAACTGGGCCACGAGGCGGTCGGCACCCGCGTCCCAGACCCGCACCTGGCCATCGGCACCGCCCGTGGCGAGCCAGGCGCCATCTGCGCTGAGAGCCAGGGCGTCGACGATGCCCGACCCGCTCGCCACCACGCGCAGCAGCCTGCCTCCCGGCACATCCCACCACAGCACGCGCGCATCGTCGCCACCGCTGGCGGCACGCAACCCGTTGCCCGACAACGCCACGCTGCGCACGGGTTGCGCATGTCCGCGCCACACCTGCTGGCGCGCACCCGCCCCGTCCAGCACGTAGGCCACGACGGTGCTGTCTCGGCGCGCCACCAGCAGGGTGCCGGCGTCGGAAGAGACAGCCAGCGCAGCCGCCAACCAGTGGCTACCCGGCGCGATCGTGGAAGGACCAAGCTCAGCCGGCCAAGCCCACTCGCGCAGCACGCGACCGTCCGCCCGCTGCAGCAATCGGATGCGAGCGGCCGGTCGGTCCACCATCAGCACGCGTGCCCCGTCCGTCGTGGCTGCCAGTGCGGCCACGCCCGTCGCGGCGCGAGCCGCCGCGTGCGCCGAGCGACCGCTGGCTGGGCCCGATGCGGCCAGGCTCGCCCAGTCGGCTGTGGTGCCGGCCACGCGCGCCGAGCGCCCGGAGTCGGACGAGTTGCCGCCACCACATCCGGCCAGTGCAAGAACCAGGACCACGGCGAGCGTGGCGCAGGAGATGGAGCGGCGCGGGGTCAGGAGCATGGAGGGCTACGCTAGCCGGGCTCGCGCGGGCTGTCCCTCCCACGGGCGCAGAGCTGTCCTCCCGCAATTGAAGCGCTCATCCCCTATCTGTCGGGATGGGCCATCCGGGTTCCGCGTGCTGAACTCCAGCCATGCAAGAACATCGCGACAGCCCCGGTTCCCCGCCATCCTCCTCGACCGGCCGCGCCCCGCCCCGCCCGGATGGCGCCGCGGCGCGTTGGTGGCGCGACTTGCAGGGGCGGCTCGACGAGCGCCGTCCCGCCGCCGTGCTCGGCCACGACGAGTTCCTGGAGCGCCTGTGGCTGGAAAAGCGTCGGGCCGACCGCTCCGGCGCTGCGCTGTCGCTCGTGCTGCTGCGCCCATCGGGACCCGGCCCGGACAGGAGAGCACCTGCGCAGCCACGGCACATCCGAGCGGCCTTGCTGATGGCTCGGCTGCGCGAGCTGGTGCGCGAGACCGACCTGCTCGGCCAGATGGACAGTGGCGACTGCGCGGTGCTGCTGCCCGACACGGATGCGCGAGGGCTTCAAGGGTTTGTCGCCCGCATCGGCCGTGAGCTGCGTGCCGGCGCGGGCCCCGAGCTCGCGATGACGGCCGCGACCTACCCCGACCAGCTCTTCGAGAACCTCGGTGCCGGGCGCGAGGTGGTGCCACTGGGCTCGTTGATGCTCGACGACACCGGGCCGGCGGCGCCGGCGGGCTACACGGGCAAGCGGGTGCTCGACCTGGTGGGCGCCTCCCTGGCGCTCGTGCTGCTGGCACCGCTGATGGCTGCCGTGGCGCTGGCAGTGGCGGTCTCCTCTCCGGGGCCGGTGGTGTTCCGGCAGCTGCGGCTGGGCCGCGGCGGAGCGCCCTTCGTCTTCTACAAGTTCCGCACGATGACGCACGGCGCCGACGACGGCGTGCATCGCGACTTCGTCACGCGCCTGATCACAGGCGCCGGACCCGCTGCGGTCTCCGCCCCGAACGTGCAGGCAGATGGGCAGGCGCCGGGCGGCTTCAAGCTCCAGCAGGATCCGCGCGTCACGCAGCTGGGCCGTTTCCTGCGCCGCACGAGCCTGGACGAACTGCCGCAGTTCTTCAACGTGCTGCGAGGCGACATGAGCCTCGTGGGCCCCAGGCCGCCCATTCCCTACGAGGCGCGCCACTACCGCGCCTGGCATCTGCGCCGGCTGCTGCAGCTCAAGCCTGGCCTCACGGGGCCGTGGCAGGTGTCCGGACGCAGCCAGGTGCCCTTCGACGAAATGGTGCGCATGGACCTGCGCTACATCGCCCGTTGCTCGCTCGCCCTGGACCTGCTGCTGCTCGTGCGGACGGTGGGTGTGGTGCTGAGCGGCCGCGGCGCGCGCTGAGGGAGTGCCCAGATGCAACTCGATGGCACCCGTATCCTCGTCACCGGCGGCGCCGGTCTCGTGGGCTCCACCACCGTTGACCTGCTGCTGCGCACCCATGCGCCGCGCGAGGTGGTGGTGCTCGACAACCTCTCTCGCGGCAGCCTGGACAACCTCGCGCAGGCATCGACCGACCCGCGGCTGAAGTTCGTGCGCGGCGACGTGCGCGACCCGGCCGCCGTGCGCAGCGCCATGCGCGGCATCGACGCAGTGCTGCACCTGGCTGCGCTGCGCATCACGGCCTGCGCCGCCGCACCGCGCGAGGCGCTGCAGGTGATGTGCCACGGCAGCTTCAACGTCGTCGAGGCCGCACAGGCCGCAGGCGTGCAGCGCGTGGTGGCCGCCTCCTCCGCATCGGTCTATGGCCAGGCGGAGCAGTTCCCCACGCGCGAGGATCACCACCCGTGGGGCAACGACACCTGGTACGGCACCAGCAAGCTGATGCTCGAAGGACTGCTGCGGGCTTACCACGCGATGCACGGCCTCAACGGCGTGGCGCTGCGCTACTTCAATGTCTACGGCCCGCGCATGGACACCGAGGGTGCCTACACCGAGGTGCTGATCCGCTGGATGGAGCGCATCGCTGCGGGCCAGGCGCCGCTGATCCACGGCGACGGCAGCCAGTCGATGGACTTCGTGCACGTGCACGACATCGCGCGCGCCAACGTCGCGGCGCTCCAGGCCGACTGCGCAAGTGGCGCCTTCAACGTCGCCAGCGGCACCGAGACGCGCCTGGCCGACCTGGCGCGCACCCTGCTGCAGGCCATGGACTCTCCCCTGGAGCCCGCGTTCGGCCCGCCGCGTGCGGTGAGCCCGGTGACGCGGCGCCTGGCCGACACCTCGCGTGCACAGGAGGTGCTGGGCTTTCAGGCGCAGGTGCCGCTCGACGAGGGCCTGCGCGACCTGGTGCGCTGGTGGTCGGCCCAGGCCTCGGCCCGGGAGAGCCGGCGCCTCGCACCCTCACCGGCCGAGCCCGCGGGCATGGGGGCACGGGCATTCGGGGAGGTGGGTTCCGCATGATCCCGATCAGCCGGCCCGCGATGGGCGAACCCGAGGCGCAGGCGGCGCGGCGCGCGATCCTCAGCGGCTGGACCACGCAGGGCCCGGAGGTGCAGGCCTTCGAGGAAGCCTTCGCGCGCGCAGTCGGTGCACCGTACGCCTGCGCGGTGTCGAGCTGCACCACCGCGCTGCACCTGGCGCTGCTGGTGGTGGGCGTGCGCCCGGGCGACGAGGTCATCGTCCCCAGTCACTCCTTCATCGCCACCGCCAACGCCGTGCGCTACTGCGGCGCCACGCCGGTCTTCATCGACATCGAGCCCCACAGCTGGAACCTCGATCCGGTGCTGGTCGAGCGCGCCGTCACGCCGCGCACCCGCGCCATGATCGCCGTGCACCAGATGGGGCTGCCGTGCGACCTGCGCCGGCTCGTGGCCGTGGCGCGCCGCTTCGAACTGCCCATCGTGGAGGACGCCGCGTGCGCAGCGGGCAGCCAGATCCTGTGGAACGGCCAGTGGCAGACGATCGGGCGACCGCACGGCGACATCGCCTGCTTCTCCTTCCATCCACGCAAGGTCATCTCCACCGGCGACGGCGGCATGCTCACCACCGCTCGGGATGACTGGATGCGGCAGCTGCGGCGGCTGCGCCAGCACGGCATGAGCGTGAGCGATGCCACGCGCCACGGGGCCAAGGAGGTGGTCTTCGAGCACTACCCCACGGTGGGCTTCAACTACCGCATGACCGACATCCAGGCCGCCGTCGGGCGCGAGCAGCTCGAGCGGCTGCCCGGGCTGGTGCAGGAACGCCGGCTGCTGGCGCAGCGCTACGACACGCTGCTGCAGCAGGTGCCCAGGCTGGGTCGACCGCAGGAGCCGCCCTGGGCGCGCTCGAACTGGCAGAGCTACTGCGTGCGGCTGCCCGCGGGCGTGGCACAGCGCCAGGTGATGCAGGCGATGCTCGACGCCGGCGTGGCCACGCGGCGGGGCATCATGTGCAGCCACCGCGAGGCTGCCTACGCCTCGCAGCCCCTGCCGCACCCGCTACCGCACTCCGAGGCTGCGCAGGACGGCTGCGTGCTGCTGCCGCTCTATGCGGGCATGACAACGGACGAGCAGGCCCATGTGGTGGCCTCGCTCGGGCAGGCCTGCACGCGATGACGCCCCCGGCTGGGGCCGGGCCGGACGCGGCCGGCAGCCGGGGCGCCGCGCGCCACAGTTACCGGCAGATCCTGCGCTCGTCCACGCTCGTGGGCGGAGCCTCGCTGCTGCAGATGCTGATCGGGCTCGTGCGCACGAAGGCCTTCGCGGTCTGGCTCGGGCCGGCCGGTCTCGGTCTGATGAGCGTCTTCGGCACCGTGGTCGACCTCGCGCGCAACCTCGCCAGCCTCGGCCTGAACTCGAGCGGGGTGCGCCGGATCGCGCAGGCCGCTTCCAGCGGCGAGGCGGCGCGGATCGTGCGCACCGCCCACGCTCTGCGTGCCACCGCCTGGGTGCTGGGCTGCCTCGGTGGCCTCGCATTGGCCGCGGCCTCGCCCTGGGTCTCCCAACTGACCTTCGGCACCACCGAGCGCGCCACCGAGATCGCGCTGCTGGGCGCCGCGCTCTGGCTGCGCCTGGTGGCCGACGGTTACGGCGCGCTGGTGCACGGGCTGCGCCGCATCGCCGACATGACCCGTGCCGACCTGCTGGCGGCGGCTATCGGCTCGCTGCTGGCCATCGTCCTGGTCTATGCCTGGCGCGAAAGCGGCGTGGCTCCGGCCCTGGTGGCGATCGCCGCCCTGTCGGCGCTGACTTCCTGGTGGGTGGCAAGACAGGCGATGCAGCCGATGTCCCCTGGCCCCGCGTCGACGGCCTCCGATGCAGCGGCGGCCGAATCGACGCCCACCGGGAGCACCCCTACGCGCGCCGAGCTCATTGCCGAGGCGCGCGTGCTGCTGCGGGGCGGCCTGGCACTGATGGGCAGCGGCCTGCTCACGCTGGGCGCCGCCTGGGCGGTGCGCGGGGTGCTGGTGCGCCACGCAGGGCTGGCCGAGGCGGGGCTGTTCCAGTCGGCCTGGGCACTCGGGGGCCTGCTCGTGGGGGTGGTCGTGCAATCGATGTCGGCCGATTTCTATCCCCGGCTCGTGGGTGTGGCGCGCGACGACACGGCAGCCACGCGCCTGGTCAACGAGCAGATGCTGGTGAATCTGCTCGTGGGCGGCACGGGCGTGCTGGCCACGATGACCCTGGCGCCGGTGGCGCTGCCGCTGCTGTACAGCCGCGCCTTCGACGGTGCGCAGGAAGCCCTGCGCTGGGTCTGCCTGGGCATGGCGCTGCGGGTGGTCACCTGGCCCATGGGCACGCTGCTCGTGGCCAAGGGGGCACAGACACGGCTGCTCCTGGCCGACCTCGTGTGGGCGTTCACGTGGCTGGGTCTGGCCTGGGCCTGGGTGGACAAATGGGGCCCGGCGGGTGCAGGCATGGCCTTCTTTGCCGCCTATGCGGTCCAGGCCGCGCTCCTGGTGCCGATGGTCCGCGCGCAGGCCGGCATGCGCTGGACGCCGGCCAACCTGCGCCTGGGCGCGGGGATGGCGGCGCTCATTGGCGGTGTCTTTGCCGCGTGGCAGCTGCTGCCTGCTCCCTGGGCCGTGGGCCTGGGCCTGGCCAGCACGCTGGTCGCCGCGGGGCTCACGCTGCACGTGCTGCGCGCGCTCGTGTCGCCGCAGGCGCTGCCCCCACGGCTGCGGGGCTGGCTCGGAGCGGGCACACCCGCTGCCCAACAGGAGGAGCGGAGGTGACGCCTGCCTGCACCGAGCCCGATCCACTCGACCATGTCGAGGACGTGGCCGCCGCCTGGCTGGAGCTCGCGCAGCTCCAGGCGCAACAAGGCCGCTGGGAGGAGGCGCTTCGAGCCGCGCACGTGGGTGCGCGCGTCATGGCCGGGCAGAACCGGCGCCTGGCCTGGCCCGCGCTGGAGGAACTGCTGCATGAGGCCGCGGTGGCACTGGAGCCCCCTGCGCCCGCCCCGGCGCAGCCGGGCGCGGGCCTGCCCACCTCGGACCCCCCGGCCGGCCAGGGGCCGGCGTGCCTGCATGTGCTCACCGAGGCCCTGGAGGCCGGCGGCCACAGTGCCATGGCCTGGCGCTGGATCCGGCACGACACGGTCCACCCGGTGCAGCACGCGGCGGTGCTGTCGCACGATGCGCCCATTCCCGAGGCACTGGCCGAGGCGGTGCATGCACGCGGCGGGTGCGTTCACCGGCCGCCACCGGGCAGCGGTTTCGTGCAGCAGGCGCGTTGGCTGCGCGCGCTGGCAAGCGCCCTCGCGCAACGCGTCGTGCTGCACGTGGACGTGGCCGACGTCGTGGCCGCCGCCGCCTTCGGTGTGCCCGGCGGCCCGGCCGTGATGCTCGTGAACCACGCCGCGCACCTGTGCGCCACAGGCGTGCGCAGCGCCGACATCGTGCTCAACTGCCGCGGCTCCTGGCTCGAGCAGACTTGGACGACCCTGCACCGTGGCGTGCGGCGACACGCCACGGTGCCGATCCCGCTGGAGGAGGCTGAAGCGTCGAGCGAGATCGCCTTGCCGGTGCGCGCGGCCACCCGCGAGGCGCTGGGGCTCGGCCCGGGGCAGGTGGTGACGCTGACGCTCGGGGCGCACTTCAAGTTCAGCCCCGTCGACGGCCTGGACTTCGTGGCCACCTGGGAGCGCATCCTGGCGGCGCAGCCGCAGGCCGTGCTGGTCGCCGCCGGTTTCGTGCCCGACGCGCGCTGGCGGGCCGCAGCAGCCCGATGCGCGGGCCGGATCGTTCTGCCAGGCGTCGTGCCCCGCGCGCAGGTGGCGTGCCTGCATGCGGCGGCTGATCTCTACGCCGAAGGCTTTGCCTTCGGCACCACTACTGCGCTCCTGGAGGCGGGTCTGGCCGGCTTGCCGGCTGTCCTGCCGCCGCGGCCCTCTGCCCCGCCCCTGGCCACCGACGGACTGGCGGTCGACGGCCTGCTGCCACAAGCAGCCGACACCCCGGCCTACGAGCGCCTGGTGCTCGCGCTGCTGGGCGATGCGCCGGCGCGTCGCAGCCTCGGGACCCGGCTGCAGCAGTCGATCCGCACCCACCACACCGGCGCGGGCTGGCAGCAGCACCTGCAGGTGGCCATCGCGCGGCTCCCAAATCGGCACGCACCCTTGGCCGGGCGACCGCCGCTGCCCACACCCCTGGCCGACCACCACCGCTGGAGCACGCACGCGCAGGCCTGGACAGCCGGACCCGGCGCCTGCATCGACCGCAGCCTGCTGCATGCGGTGTCGCTGGGCCAGGGCGGTCAGCTCGGAGCCTGGCTGACGCCCGGCCTGCGGGCGTCCTGCCAGCGCCACGCGGCGCTGCGTCGCGGCCAGGCGATCCCGCTGCCGGTGCTGCGTGCGCTCGCCTGGCCTGGGCTGGGGTGGGCCACGCTCGCGCAGCGCAGCCCGGCTGGCGCCGACCGTGTGCTGCGCGCGCTCTCCTTTTTCACGCGCGCAGGGCTGCTGCGCCGCCTCGGGCTGCGCGGGGCTCGCGCCCTGGGCCGTGCCGAAGCACCACGCGGCGCCTACGACGACTACCGCCACACGGCCGGCACGCACAGCACCCATCCGACCCCCAGATGGTCACTCCCGCCTGCCCCCCGCGCGTCTCGGTCGTGATGAGCGTGCGCGACGGCGAGGCCTTCGTCGCCGCCGCGCTCACGAGCATCCTGCGCCAGACGATCACCGACTTCGAGTGCGTGGTCATCGACGACGGCTCGAGCGACGGCACGCCCGCGCTGCTCGAACGCGCCGCCAGCCAGGACGCGCGGCTGCGCCTGGTGCGACGAGAGGGCGGCGGTGGGCTGGTGGCGGCGCTCAACCTCGGGTGCTCGCTGGCGCGCGCGCCGCTGATCGCGCGCATGGACGCCGACGACGTGGCGCTGCCCGACCGGCTCGCCCGCCAGCTCGAGCGCCTCGCGCGCCAGCCCTCGCTCGTGGTGCTCGGGGCAGCCGCCATCTTCGTCGACGCGCAGGATCGCCCGCTGCCGGCCGACCCGACACCCACGGGCCCGCGCACGCTCGCCCAGGCCCTGGAGCGTGGCGACTGCCCGCTGATCCACCCCACTGTCGTGATGCGACGCGCCGCCTTCGAGGCCGTGGGCGGCTACCGCGCCTGCATCGCCCACGCCGAGGACTACGACCTGTGGCTGCGCCTGGCCGAGCGCGGCGAGCTCGACAACCTCACCGAGCCGGTGCTGCGCTACCGGCGCCACCCGCAGCAGGTGTCGATCCGCCACTACGCCGAGCAGGCGGTGTCCAACCTGGCTGCACGTGCGAGCGCACGCCTGCGGCGTAGCGGCCTGCCCGATCCGCTGGACGGTGTCGCACGGCTGGATGACGCCATGCTGGATCGCCTCGGCCTGGGCGCGGCCGTGCGCGCCGCTGCGGTGGCGCGCGCCACGCTCACGAGCGTGCGCAGCCTGGCCGATGCAGGTGAGGTCGAGCGTGCGCAGCAGCTGCTCCAGTCGCTGCACGAGACGAGCCGTGCGCAGGTGCTGAACCCCGCACTGCGCACCGACCTGCGACTGGAGCGGGCCCGCCTGCAGTGGTTGCAGGGCCGGCCCTTGTCGGCAGCCGGTGCCTTCGCGCAGGCTCTGCTGGGGCGCCCGCGCACAGTACTGCGCCCGCTCAAGCCCTGGCTCGGCAGAGCGCCGCACAGTACCTGACCGTGCCCCATCGCATCCCCCCCCGCCTGATCCAGACCGGTCGCAGCCGCGACCTGAGCCTCACCGAGCGCGCCGTGGTGGCGAACCTGCAGCTGCTCAACCCCGACTTCGAGTGGCTCTTCTTCGACGATGCCGAGGTCGAGGCCTTCATCGACCGCGAGTTTCCGCAGCACCGCCGCACCTTCGACTCGTTCCCGGTGCGCATCCAGAAGTACGACTTCTTCCGCTACCTGGCCGTCTACCGGCTGGGCGGCTTCTACTTCGACCTGGACGTGCTGCTGGCCAAGGGCCTGGCAGAGCTGCGTGACCTGGGCTGCGTCTTCCCCTTCGAGGAGCTGACGCTGCAGCCCTTCCTGCGCCGCCAGTACGGGCTCGATTGGGAGGTGGGCAACTATGCCTTCGGGGCCGTGGCCGGCCACCCCTTCCTGGGGGCCGTGATCGACAACTGCGTGCGGGCGCGCCAGGACCCCGAGTGGCTGGCGTCCATGCTCGCACCGCTGCCGCGCCTGCTGCGCGGCGACTTCTATGTCTACGACTCCACCGGGCCCGGCCTGGTGACGCGCACGCTCGCGGAGTATCCGCGCAGCGCACCGCCGGTCACGGTGCTGTTCCCGGAGGATGTCTGCGACGAGCGCAGCTGGCACCGCTTCGGCGAGTACGGCGTGCACCTGCAGGCGGGCAGCTGGCGGGCGCCAGGCAGCCTCTGGAGGCGCCGCCTGGCGTTGCTGTGGGAGCGCCACGGGCGCGCCCAGGCCCTGCGAGATGGTCGCCTGCGCGGCAAGACGCGGCTCGTGCCGATTGCCGCGGGAGCCTGACACACCACACGCCGCCCACCTGCCGACACCCCCCCGATTCGGCACCGGAACCGCACTGCCCACATGCCCGGCTTCGTCCTCGCCTTCAGCCCCGATCCCGCTGCCGCCTCGCACGTGGACACCATGACTGCCGCGCTCGGCCCCGAGCGCGCCGCCTCGCGCGGCCGCGCATCGCTCGACGCGCTGGGCCTGGAGATCGGGTGGTCGCAGCACGCGGGCTCGAGTGCCGATTGCGCACCCGTGTGGAACGAGACGCGTACGGTGTGCCTGGTGCTGGCGGGCGAGGTCCATCCCGAGCCGACGCTGCTGCACGCGCTGCGTGCGCGCGGGCACGCCTTCGATCCGCACGACGCCAGCCACATCGTGCACCTCTACGAGGAGCAGGGCGCAGCCTTCGTGGCCGGCCTGAACGGCTGGTTCAGCGGCGTGCTGGTGGACCGCATGGCCCGGCGCGCACTGCTCTTCAACGACCGCTACGGATTGTCGCGCGTGCACCTGCACGCCACGGCAGACGGCCTGTACGCAGCCTCGGAGGCCAAGGCTCTGCTGCACGCGCTGCCCTCGCTGCGTCGCCTGGACGAGTCTGCGCTGGCGCAGGTGCAGGCCTTCGGATGCGTGCTGAACGACCGCACGATCTACCCCGACATCACGCTGCTGCCGGCAGGCTCGATGTGGCAACTGGTGGCTGGCGGTGCCGTGTCGCGCGGCCGCTGGTTCGAACCGGACGACTGGCGCGAAGCCTCGCCGCTGCCCACGCCGGCCTTTCTCGAGGAACTGCGCGAGGTGCTGGCTCGGAGATTCCCGCGCTACCTCCAGGGGCGACAGCCTGTGGGGATGTCCCTCACCGGGGGACTGGACGGGCGGCTCGTGATGGCCTGGGCTCCGCAGCCCGCGGGCGCGCTGCCTTGCTACTCCTTCGGCGGCCCGGTACGCGACGGCGTGGACGCCGTGCTGGCGCGGCGCATCGCCCAGGCCTGCGGCCAGCCCCACCAGACGCTGCACGTGGGCGACTCCTTCCTGCACGACTTCGAGCGCCTGGCGGCACGCGCCGTCTACCTCTCCGACGGCGAGATGGACGCCAGCGGCGCGATCGAGCTCCATCTCAACGAGCGCGCCCGCGCGATCGCGCCCGTGCGCCTGACCGGCAACTACGGCTCGGAAGTGCTGCGGGGGCACCTCGCGTTCCGTCCGCGCGCACAGGACCCTGAAGCCTTCGAGCCGCGCTTCGCACAGGCGGTCCAGGACGCCGCGCAGGCCTGGCACACGCTGCGAGCCCAGCACGACGCACTGGGCTTCGTCATCGGCTGCCAGGTGCCCTGGCACCACCACTCGCGCCTGGCACTCGAGCAGTCGCAGCTCACGCCGCGCTCGCCCTTCCTCGACAACGAGCTCGTGGCGCTGATGTTTCGCGCGCCGCCCGCCTGGCGCGAGGGCACGGGGCTGTCGCTGCGCCTGGTGGCCGAGGCGGCACCTGCACTGGCGGGCATCCCCACCGACCGCGGGCTCGTGGCCGGCGACACCAGCGCGCGGCGACAGCTGCACATGCGCTGGCAGACCTTCACGATGAAGGCCGAGTACGCCTGGGACGTGGGCATGCCCCCCACGCTGGCGCGCATCGAGGGTGCGCTGGCTCCGCTGCACCTGGAGCGGCTGTTCCTGGGGCACCACAAGTTCGCCCACTTCCGCATCTGGTACCGCGAGGCGCTTGCAGGCGTGCTGCGCGATGTGCTGCTCACGCCGACGGCGCTGTCCCGCTCGGTCTACCGGCCGCAGGCCCTGCGGCAGATGGTGGAGGCACACCTGGCCGGACGGGCCAACCACACGCTGGCCCTGCACCGGGCGCTCGGGCACGAGTACATCCACCGGGAGCTCCTGGCGCCGCAGGCGCGCCCGGCGCGCGCGCCTGCGCCCCTTGCAACGGCGGCGCCCGCCTCCCCCGCGCTGCCCCGCATCGACGTGTGCGTGTGCACCTACCGCCGTCCGCAGCAGCTGGCGCAACTGCTCGATGCGCTCGCCACACAGGACACCCGCGGCCGCTTCACGCTGGCCTTGGTGGTCGTCGACAACGATCCCGCAGCCTCGGCTGCCCCCATCGTCCAGGCCTTTGCGTCTCGAGTGGCCTTACCCCTGCGCCATGCGCACGAGCCCGAGGCCAACATCGCACGCGCGCGCAACCGCGCCTGCGCGCTGGCGGAGGGAGAGTTCGTGGCCATGATCGACGACGACGAACTGCCCGGCCCGGACTGGCTGGCTCAGATGCTGACCACGCTCCAGGATTCGGGCGCAGATGGCGTGCTCGGGCCGGTGCGCCCGCGCTACGAGGCGCCACCACCGGGCTGGGTGCTGCGAGGGGGATTTTGCGAGCGCGCGCGTCACGCCACGGGCACGCGGCTTCATCGTGCGCGGGAACTCCGCACCGGCAACCTCCTGATCCGGCGCACGCGCCTGCTTGCCGAGACCGGCCCCTTCGATCCGGCCCTGGGCCGCAGCGGCGGCGAGGACACCGACTTCTTCCGGCGCCGGCTCGCGCGCGGCGACACCTACCGGTGGTGCGATGAGGCGCCGGTGTGGGAGGCCGTTCCCGCCGAGCGGCTCACCCGCGGCTACTTCCTGCGCAGGGCCTGGGTACGGGGCGTCGTGAACGCGGGGCGGGTGCGCCTGCTCAGCACAGACGCCGTGAAGTCGCTCGCCGCAGCGGGCCTCTACACACTTGCCTTGCCGCTGCTGGCGCCCATCCCCCACCTCTTCATGCATGCGCTGGTGCGCAACTGCGACCACCTGGGCAAGCTGCTGGCGCTGTGCGGCTGGCAACCCGTGCGCGAGCGGCGCGGCTGAAGCCCGGGCCGCTGCACTCCCGTCTCTCGAAGGGACCCGCATCCGATGACCGCCCTGCCGCTCGGCCTGGTGTGCGCCATGACCCTGGCGGTGATCTGGCGCGAGCGCCAATCGAATGCCTCGGCATCGGCCGCGCTGTGGATTCCCTGGGCGTGGCTCATGCTCATTAGCTCTCGCGCGCTCTCCGACTGGATCGGAGTCGGCGCGCCACGCGGCTCGGTGGAGGCCTTCGCCGACGGCAGCCCCATCGATCGGGCGGCCTACCTGGCGTTGCTGAGCGCCGGGCTCGTCGTGCTCGCCCGACGCCGGCTGCCCTGGGCAGACATTGCGGCGGTCAACAAGCTGCTGCTGGCCTACGGCCTGTACTGCGCAGCCAGCACGCTCTGGGCCGATGTGCCGGGTATTGCCGCACGGCGCCTCGTGAAGGATGCCGGCAACCTCGTGATGGCCCTGATCGTGCTCAGCGAGCCCGCACCGTGGCGCGCCGCGGCACTGCTGCTGCGGCGCGTGGCGCTCGTGCTGCTGCCGGCCTCGCTGCTCTTCGTGGTGGCGTTTCCCGAACTCGGCACCGACAGGCGCATGGATGGCTCTGTCATGTACACCGGGGTGACCCATCAGAAGAACGAACTCGGGCGGCTGTGCCTCGTCACGGGCCTGGCGCTGCTGTGGCTGATATGGCTCGACAAGGCTCATCAGGCGAAACGCCCGCCGCTGGACCGATGGCTGACCTTCATCCTGGCAGCCCTCGCGCTGGGGCTGCTGATGCTGTCGGAGAGCCGCACCGCGCTCGCCTGCCTGGCGCTGGGAGCAGCGCTGATGCTGGCGGTCCGGCTGCCGCTGCTGCGAAACCGGCCTTCCCGGCTGGTTGGCGCGGCAGTGGTCACGGCAGCGCTGCTGACGGCAGCGGACCTGGCCTTCAACATTCGGGATGAAGCCTTCGAGCTGCTCGGGCGTGATGCCACGCTCACCCATCGCACCGGCATCTGGCGCATGCTGCTGACGCTGCCCACCCAGCCGGCCCTGGGTGAAGGCTTCATGAGCTTCTGGAGCGGTCCGCGCCTGCAGGCGATCTGGACGATGCTGCAGGCCGGCATCCTGCAGGCCCACAACGGCTATCTGGAGCAGTACCTGAATCTTGGGGTGGTCGGCGTGGTGTTCATGGTCGCGCTGCTTGCGCTCGGGCTGCTCGGTGCACGCGCGCAACTCGCCACCGATGTGCCGGGCGGCGTGCTGCGCCTGGCCTTTCTCGCCTGCGCCGCCCTCTACAACGTGAGCGAGGCAGCCTTCCATGGCCAGACGGCCATGTGGTGGCTCACCTTGCTCGCCATCGTCGACGCGCGGGCACTGCGCAGGGGGAACCCATGATTGCGGCTTTGAACACGCAGGTGCTGGCGCGCGCGCAGTCGGGCATGCGGCGGGCGCTGGCCTCCAGGCTGCACCGTCGCGCGCTCACTGTGGCGCCCGTGCAGCCCCTGGTTTCATTCAGCTTCGACGACGCGCCCTCCAGCGCCTTCGACACGGGTGCGCGCGTGCTGGAGCACCACGGCGTGCGGGGCACCT
>CAILKA010000028.1 GCA_903834645.1 uncultured beta proteobacterium | reverse complement strand
CGTATGCGCATCGGCCCGGGCCAGCAGCCGGGCCGCAAGCGCCGAGGTGGCGGCCGTGCGGCGCAGCGTCAGCGCTTCGCCGTCCATCAGCGCGCGCACGTCGCCTGTGCACCGCTCGAGCACCACGACGCTGGCCTGCACCGTGTGCGGCGCACCCGGGATGACGGTGACGAGCTTGGTGGCGATCAGCTGGTCATCCCATGCAGGCATCAGCAGCAGCGTGTCGCTGGCCGAGAGCGCATGGGCGTGCCGCAGCGGCACCTGCGCCCCCTCCCGGAAGGCCCGCTCGAGCGCGGCGGCCAGCCGCTCCCAGGGCAGCGCAGCGTGCACCTCGTCGTAGCCATAGACTCTTGCCATGGCACGCAGTGTAGTGATCGTCGGGGCCGGCGTGATGGGCGCGGCCACGGCCTGCTTCCTGGCCCGCGACCACGGCGCAGCGGTCACGCTGGTCGAGCGAGACCCGTCCTTCGCACGGGCCTCGAGCAGCCTGTCGGCCAGTTCGATCCGCCAGCAGTTCAGCACGGCCGTGAACATCGCGCTGTCGCGCTGGAGCCTGGAGTTCCTGCGCCGCGTGGGCGCAGAGCTCGCGGTGGGCGACGACCACCCGGCCATCGGCCTGGTCGAACCGGGCTACCTGTACCTGGCGCGCGCCGACACGCAGGCGCAGATGCGCACAGCCCACGCGCTGCAGCGCGCAGCCGGCGCCGACGTGGTGCTGCTCGAGCCCGAGGCGCTGCGCGCGCGCTTCCCGTGGCTGGCCACCGACGACCTGGTGCTCGGCTCCTGGGGCGCCAGGGGCGAAGGCTGGTTCGACGGCCCCGCGCTGCACCGCGCCTTCCTGCGCAAGGCGCGCTCGCACGGCGCTCGGATCGTGCACGGCGAGGTGGCCGCGCTCGAGGCGAGCGGCGAGCGCGTGCGAGGCGTGCGGCTGGCCGATGGCAGCCTCGTGACCGCCGACGCCACCGTGCTGAGCGCAGGAGGCTGGTCGTCGACACTGGCTGCCACGCTCGGCCTGGCCTGGCCGGTGCGCCCGCGCAAGCGCGACGTCTTCGTGCTCGACAGCCCGGCCGAGCTGCCGGGCTGCCCGCTGCTGATCGACCCCAGCGGTGTGTGGTGCCGCCCCGAAGGCCGGGGCTTCCTGGCCGGCGCGCCGCCGCGCCCGGTAGAGGCCGGCGGCCCTGGCGACCCCGACGAGCCGGATCTGCAGGCCATCGACCACGCCCTCTTCGAGGAGGTGATCTGGCCCGTGCTGGCCGCGCGCATCCCCGCCTTCGAGGCGCTGCGCGTGCGCTCGGCGTGGGCCGGCTACTACGAGATGAACGATTTCGACCACAACGGCATCGCCGGTGCCGTGCCGGGCTGGTCGGGGCTGTGGACGGCCTGCGGCTTTTCTGGCCACGGCATGCAGCAGGCGCCGGCGGTGGGTGCGGCGCTGGCGGCCGCGGTGGCGGGTGCCGGTGCGGGTGCGGCGAGCCCGGTGCCATCGATCGAGCCGCTCTCGCCCATGCGTCTGGTGCGCGGCGAGCCGCTCATCGAGCTCAACGTGATCTGAGCTGCGTTGCGCACCCGATTCGCGCCTGCCTTGATCTGACCCCGGGTTCCAGCTCGCCCGGCAGCGGCGAGCCAGCCATACTTCGCCCACGCTGATCGAGACCCTCGGTACGGCACGCGACCTGGGCCGCCTGCACGAGATTGCCTCCGTCTTCGTGCGACACGGCCTGGGCGACCTGGTCCGTCGCCTGGGCCTGGCCGATGCACTCGAGCGTGCCGGGCAGGTGCTCAACCGCGAGCACGCGGCCGACCTCGCGCGCCTGGAGCCGCCGGTGCAGGTGCGCCTGGCACTGGAGGAGCTCGGGCCTGCCTTCGTCAAGCTCGGGCAGGTGCTCGCCGGCCGCGCCGACCTGCTCGGGCCGGCCTGGATCGCCGAGCTCCAGCGGCTGCACAGCCGCGTGCCGGCCGTGCCCTTCGAGGCGCTGCGGCCGCAGCTGCGCGAGGACCTCGGCGGCGAGCCCGAGGACGTCTTCGCGCACTTCGACCCCGAGCCGCTTGCCGGCGCCTCCATCGCGCAGGTGCACCGCGCCACGCTCAAGGACGGAACCGAGGTGGTCGTCAAGGTGCGCCGCCCCGGCATCCAGGACGTGGTGGAGGCCGACCTGCGCCTGCTCGAACGCCTGGCGGTGATGGCCGAAGACGAGCTGCCGCAGCTGCGCCCCTATCGCCCGCGCCAGCTCGTGCGCGAGTTCGCACGCTCGCTGCGCCGAGAGCTCGACCTGGCCGCCGAGTGCCGCTCGGCCGAGCGCGTGGCCACCAACCTGGCGGCACTGGGCTTCGTCGCGATCCCGCGCGTGCACTGGGCCCACACCGGCCCGCGAGTGAACGTGCAGGACCGCGTGCAGGGCATCTCCGGCGAGGACCTCGCCCAGGTGGACGCCAGCGGCCTGGACCGCCAGCTGCTGGCCCGGCGCGGCGCGCAGGCGGTGCTCAAGATGATCGTGGAAGACGGCTTCTTCCACGCCGACCCGCATCCGGGCAACGTCTTCTACCTGCCGGACAACCGCCTGGCCTTCATCGACTTCGGCATGGTCGGCCGCCTCACGCAACGCCGGCGCGACGAGCTGCTGCGGCTGCTGCTCGGGCTCGTGCAGCGCGAGCCTCAGGCGGTGGCCGACGTGCTGCTGGACTGGACCGGCAACGACCACGGTGCCCACCTCACGCAGCTCGAGACCGAGATCGAGACCTTTGTCGACCAGTACCACGGCACGCCGCTGGCGCAGCTGAGCCTGGCGGGCATGCTCACCGATGTGACGACGATCCTGCGCGAGCACCGGCTCGCGCTGCCGGCGGATCTGGCCCTGCTGATCAAGGCCTTCGTGTCGCTCGAGAGCATGGGCCGCGGGCTGGACCCGGGTTTCCACATGGCCACCGAGGCACTGCCGCTGCTGCGCGGCGTGGTGCGCGCGCGCTGGCAGCCGCGCGCCATCGGCCAGCGCGCATGGAAGGCGCTGGGCCGTGGCCT
>CAILKA010000027.1 GCA_903834645.1 uncultured beta proteobacterium | reverse complement strand
TCCACCAGCCGTCGGTGACGCCGGCCTCCACCGCGATGCGCGGCAGCTTGGCCGGCAGCACGGTGCTCTTGTAGGCCACGTCCTGGCGGTCGAAGACGGTGGTGCTGGGCAGGCTCACGACGCGCACGGCCACGCCCTCTCGCGACAGCTCGGCCTGCGCGTGCAAGGCGAGCTGCACCTCGCTGCCGGTGGCGACGATCACGGCCTGGGCCTTCTTTTTCAGGCCCACCTCGGCCGGCTCGGCGAGCACGTAGCCGCCGCGCGCGATGTCGGCGAGCGCGGCCTTGGGGGCATAGGGCAGGTTCTGGCGTGACAGCAGCAGCGCCGTCGGGCGGTCGGCGGCGGCCAGCGCGGCCTGCCAGGCCACGACCGTCTCGGCCGTGTCGGCCGGGCGCCAGACCTCCAGGTTGGGGATCAGGCGCAGGCTGGCTGCGTGCTCGACGCTCTGGTGCGTGGGACCGTCCTCGCCCAGGCCGATGGAGTCGTGCGTGAAGACGTGCACGACGCGGCGCTTCATCAGCGCGGCCATGCGGATGGCATTGCGGCTGTAGTCGCTGAACGTGAGGAAGGTGCCGCCGTAGGGGATGAAGCCGCCGTGCAGCGCCAAGCCGTTCATGACCGCGGCCATGCCGAACTCGCGCACACCGTAATTCACGTGGCGACCACCGTTGGGCACGCCGGCCTCATCGAAGCGCAGCGCCGGCGTGGAGGAGGTGTTCGTGAGGTTGGAGCCGGTGAGGTCGGCCGAGCCGCCGAGCAGCTCGGGCAGGGCCTTCGTGAAGGCCTCCAGCGCGATCTGGCTCGCCTTGCGCGTGGCCACCGTCTCGGCCTTGGCGAGAGCGGCCTGCAGCGCCAGCTGCACCACCTCGGCGAATTCCGCCGGCAGCTGCCCGGCCAGGCGCCGCTCGAACTCGGCGGCCAGGCTCGGGTGCGCGGCCCGGTAGGCCTCGAAGGCGGCCTGCCAGAGTGCGTGCGCCTTGGCGCCTGCAGGCCGCGCGTCCCAGGCCGCGTAGGCCTCGGCCGGCATCTCGAAGGGCGCGTGCGGCCAGCCCGTTGCCTCGCGCGTGAGCCGCACCTCCTCCAGCCCCAGCGCCTCGCCGTGCGCCTTGGCCGTGCCCGCCCGGTTGGGCGAGCCCTTGCCGATGGTCGTGCGGCACACGATGAGCGTGGGGCGCGTGGCCGATGCCCGGGCGCGCTGCAGCGCCTCGTCCACCGCCTGCACGTCGTGGCCGTCCAGCGGCCCGATCACGTCCCAGCCGTAGCCACGAAAGCGCAGCCCCACGTCGTCGACGTACCACGGCTGGACCGCGCCGTCGATGCTGATGCCGTTGTCGTCGTACAGGGCCACGAGCTTGTTGAGCTTCCATGCCCCGGCCAGCGCACAGGCCTCGTGGCTCACGCCCTCCATCAGGCAACCGTCGCCCAGGAACACGTAGGTGCGGTGGTCGACGATCGAGTGACCGGGCCGGTTGAAGGCCTGGGCCATCAGCTTCTCGGCCAGCGCCATGCCTACCGCGTTGGCCAGGCCCTGGCCCAGCGGGCCGGTGGTCGTCTCCACGCCCGGGGTGATGTCCACCTCGGGGTGGCCCGGGGTGCGGCTGTGCAGCTGGCGAAAGCGCCGCAGCTCGTCCATCGGCAGCGCGTAGCCGCTCAGGTGCAGCAGCGCATAGATGAGCATCGAGCCGTGACCGTTGGACAGCACGAAGCGGTCGCGGTCGGCCCAGTGA
Source organism: uncultured beta proteobacterium (assembly GCA_903834645.1). Taxonomy (GTDB): domain Bacteria; phylum Pseudomonadota; class Gammaproteobacteria; order Burkholderiales; family Burkholderiaceae_C; genus Rubrivivax. The sequence goes on along the minus strand of CAILKA010000027.1, from coordinate 8,240 downwards.
GGGTCGGTGGGGTCGTGCCGCAGGTGGCGGCCCCACAGCGCCACTGCCATCTCCGCCATGCCCATCGGGGCGCCCGGGTGGCCGGAATTCGCGGCCTGCACGGCGTCCATGGCGAGCGCCCGGATGGCGTTGGCCATCAAGACGGTGGTGTCGGCGGTCTGTGACGGCATGGCGCGCAATCCGGGGCAGGAAAACCCCGAATTTTAGCCGGCGGCGCGGGGCCCCCCGTGCACAAGCTCAGCGGTGGAGGCGGTCGCGCAGCCACGCATGCGCGCCACCGTGCAGGCAGCATGGAAGTTCGCGCGCGGCAACGTTGCATGCCGCAGGCATGAAGCGACGGCCACTGGAGCCCTTGCGGCCCGCAGGGCCACCGGCGCCCCCCCCGCAAAACCCCCGATGGTGGCCCCGGGGCCCCTGCTGATAATCCCGCCGACCCGGGCCGCACGGACAGGCCTGCATCGCCACCCTCTTGAGGAGACTTCGAGTGAAGCCCAGCAAACTTGTGCTGACCCTGGGACTGGCCCTGGGCCTGACTTCGGCCGCCCTGGCCCAGCAGATCACCATGCGCAACGCCATCTCGGTGGCGCAGAACTCCCACGCCGGCGAGGCCATCGACACGCTGGCCCGCGAGGTGGAAAAGCGCACCAACGGCCGCATCGTCATCAAGAACTTCTACTCCGGCTCGCTCGGCGGCGAGCGCGAGGTGATGGAGTCGGTCCAGCTCGGCACGCAGGAGCTGGCCCACAACTCCACCGGGCCGGTTCCCAATTTCGTGCCCGAGACGCGCATCCTGGACGTGCCCTTCCTGTTTCGCGACAAGGCCCACGCGCGCGCCGTCCTGGACGGCCCCATCGGGCAGGAGCTGCTGGCGAAGTTCGAGTCCAAGGGCTTCAAGGCCCTGGCCTGGACGGAGAACGGCGTGCGCCACATGACCAACAACAAGCGCGCGGTCAACGAGCCCAACGACCTCAAGGGCCTGAAGATGCGCACCATGGAGAACCCGGTGCACGTGGCCGCCTACAAGGGCCTGGGCATCGTCACCACCCCCATGGCCTTCCCCGAGGTCTTCACCGCGCTGCAGCAAGGTACGGTGGATGGCCAGGAGAACCCGCTGTCGGTCATCATGGCGGCCAACTTCGACCAGGTGCAGAAGCACCTGACGCTGACGGGCCACGTGTATTCGCCTTCCGTGTTCCTGATGAACAAGGGCGTGTGGGACAAGCTCAGCGCCGGTGACAAGCAGATCTTCCTGGATGCAGCCAAGGAGGCCGCAAAGGCCAACCGAGCCCGCGTGGACAAGGACGATGCCAACGGCGTGGCCGAGCTGCGCAAGAAGGGCATGACCGTCATCGAGAACGTCGACAAGGCCAAGTTCATGGCTGCGCTCGGGCCGGTGTATGCCGAGTTCGAGAAGCAGTTCGGCAAGGCCAACCTGGATCGCATCCGGAACTACAAGTGAGTCGGGGCCCGTCCGCAGGGTCCTGACGCTTCCGACGCCCGACCGGTTCGCGCCGGCGGGCGTCTTGCGTTTTCCGAAGGCAGCCGGCCGATGAAACAACAGTTCCTGCGCTTCGAGCACTGGACCACCTCCGCCTCGATGGCGGGAGCCTGCCTCATGATGGCACTGGCCTCGTGCTTTGCCATCCACCAGATCGTCACCCGCTTCATCCTGGAGTCGCCAGCGGAGTGGACCGAGGTGCTGATTCGCTTCAGCCTGATCTGGATGGTCTTCCTGGGCATTCCCACCGCCTTTCGGCAAGGTGCCATGGTGAGCGTGGACATGCTCTACCGGCTCAGCGGCGGGCGCATGCGCCGGGTGCTCGACACGGTGGTGGCCGGGGCAGCGCTGCTGCTGTGCGGCGTCATCCTGTGGTGGGGCTGGATGTATGCCCAGCGCGGCAGCGTGCAGTCGATGATCGGCCTGGAAGGCGTGTCGATGTTCTGGGCCTACCTCGCGCTGCCCGTGGGGGCGGTCTTCAGCATCATCGGGATCGTGGGCAACTGGCTCGACCCCAAGCGCATGGAACTGGAGTCTGCGCAATGAGCCTCGCGATGCTCGTGACGATGCTGCTGTGCTTTGCGCTCAGCGTCTCGGTGGCCGTGTCGATCGGCCTGTCGGCCCTCCTCGGCATCCAGCTGGCCAACGCGAACATGCTCATCTCCGTCAAGGAGATGTTCAACGCGATCAACAAGTTCCCGCTGGCAGCCATCCCCTTCTTCATCCTGGCGGGCAACCTGATGGAAACCGGCGGTATCTCGCGCCGGCTCATCGATTTCTCCAAGAGCATCGTCGGCGGCGTGCAGGGCGGCCTGCCCATGACCTGCGTGCTCACCTGCATGATCTTTGCGGCGGTGTCGGGCTCCTCAGTGGCCACCACCTTCGCCATCGGCGCGATCCTGATCCCGGCGCTGATCAAGCACGGCTATCCGCGTCCCTGGGCCACTGCGCTGCAGGCCACCTCTGCCGAGCTGGGCGTGATCATTCCGCCTTCCATCCCGATGATCCTCTTCGGGGTGAGCGCCGAAGTGTCTATCGGCGAGCTCTTCATCGCGGGGGTCGGGCCGGGCCTGCTCATCGGCGCCGCGCTGATGCTCTTCGTGTGGCTGTACGCCAAGTTCAAGGGCTGGGGCAAGAACGACGGCGACGGCCGCCTGAGCTTCGGCCGAGCCACCTGGCAGGCGGGCTGGGCGCTGCTCATGCCGGTGGTGGTGCTGGGCGGCATCTACGGCGGCGTGTTCACGCCCACCGAGGCGGCCGCGGTGGCGGTGCTCTACGCCTTCATCATCGGCACGTTGGTGTACCGCGAGATCAAGCTCAAGGACCTCTACGGCATCTTGCGCAAGTCGGTGATCTCGAGCGCGGTGATCATGTTCATCATCGCCAATGCAGGCCTGTTCGCCTTCCTCATCACGCGCGCGGGCGTGCCCGGTGCCATCGGGCAGTGGCTGCAGGAAGTGCTGCAGTCGCCGGCGTACTTCCTGCTCGGGGTGAACGTGGCCCTGTTCCTCATCGGCATGTTCATCGAGACGGGCGCGGCCATCATCGTGCTCGCGCCGATCCTGGTGCCGGTGGCGGTGCACTTCGGCATCGACCCCGTGCACTTCGGCATGGTGGTGGTGGTCAACCTCGCGCTCGGGATGATCACGCCGCCCTTCGGCGTGAACCTGTTCGCAGCCTGCACGGTGGCGAGGATTTCGCTGGACCGCATCATCAAGGACCTCGTCCCCTTCGTCTGCGTGGTGCTAGGGTGCCTGATGGTGATCAGCTACGTGCCGCAGATCTCCCTGGCCCTGCGCGACCTCGTATACGCCAGGTAGCCCCGCCATGCAGCCCAATCTGGCCAAGCCCTCGGTCCTCGCCGGCGAGACGGTGGTGGGCGCCATGACCTTCGAGTTCTTCTCTCCGGGCATGTCGGCCATCCTGGCCAACGCCGGCTGCCGCTTCGTGATCTACGACATGGAGCACACGGGGCTGGGCTTCGAGACGCTGAAGTGGCTCTTTGCGAGCTGCCGCGGGCTGCCCATCGAGCCCATGGTGCGCGTGCCGCGCGGCGAGTACACGTGGCTGGCGCGCGCGCTCGACCTGGGCGCGCGCGGCGTGATGATCCCGATGGTGGAATCGGCCGCGCAGGCACGCGCCATCGTCGAGGCCTGCCGCTACCCGCCCGAGGGCCGGCGCGGCGCGGGCTTCGGCTTTGCCCAGTGCGACTACCGCGGCGGCGACGTGGGGCAAAAGATGCGCCTGTACAACGAGCGCACGCTCGTGATCGCGCAGATCGAGACCGAGCGTGGGCTGGCCGAGATCGAGGCGATCGCGGCGGTCGACGGCGTGGACGTGCTGTGGGTGGGGCACTTCGACCTGTCCAACTTCATGGGCATCCCGGCGCAGTTCGACGACCCGCGCTTCGATGCCGCGATGCGGCACGTGGCCGAGGTGGCGCGCCGCCACGGCAAGGCCGCCGGCTTCATGGCCATCGACCGGGCCTGGATCGACCGCGCCCGGGCGATGGGGTACACCATGATCGCGGTGGGAACCGACGTGGGGCTTCTGGCCGATGCCACCCGCGCGCTGGTCGACCATGCGGCCGCGCGCGCCTGACCGCACCACGGAGGAAGCCCCGATGGCCTTCAAGCTCGGATTGACGAGCGACCTGCTCGATTCACGCGGCGAGCCCACCTTCGGCCGCGGGCCACTGGAGCTGCTCGAGCGCGAGCCGGCGATCCAGTGGGAGTACATCCCCGGCCCGGTCGAGGAGATCACCCCGGATCTCGCGGCGCGCTACGACGGCCTGTACGTGAACACGCAGCGCGTGACGGCGGCCAGCGTGGCGCGCGCCGACTGCCGCGTGCGCATCGTGGGCCGGCATGGGGTGGGCTACGACGCCGTGGACGTGAACGCCCTGGCTGCGCGCGGCGTCGTCGTCACCAACACCCCGGTGGCCGTGCGGCGGCCGGTGGCCGTGGCGGTGCTGACCCTGATCTTTGCCCTGGCCGGGCGCCTGTTCACGAAGGACCGGCTGACGCGCAGCGGCCGCTGGAGCGAGCGCGGCAACCACATGGGCCTGGGGCTGACCACGCGCACGCTGGGCGTCATCGGTGCCGGCGGCATCGGGCGCGAACTGCTCGCGCTGGCGCGCCCCTTCGGCTGGCGACTGCTGGCAGCCGACCCCTATGCCGACCCAGTGGCGCTGGGCACGCTGGGCGCCGAGCTGCTGCCCCTGGAGACCATGCTGCCGCAGGCCGACTTCGTCGTGGCCACCTGCTTGCTCAACGCCGAGACGCGCCACCTCATGAACGCGCGCCGCTTCGCGATGATGAAGCGCGAGGCCTTTTTCGTGAACATGGCGCGCGGCCCGGTGGCCGACGAAGCTGCGCTCATCGAGGCCCTGCGCGAAGGCACCATCGCCGGCGCGGGGCTCGACGTCTTCGAGCAGGAACCGGTGGACTCGTCCAACCCGCTGCTGACGATGGACAACGTGATCCTTGCGCCCCACGCCCTGTGCTGGACGGACGAGTGCTTCGACGCCATCGCGCGCGAGGGCCTGGGCTGCATGGTCGACTTCGCCAACGGCCGCACTCCGAACTCGGTGGTGCACCCGGGCTGAGCCGGGCCCGGAGCGGCTGCAGCCTAGGCTGCAGCCGACGAAGCGGCGGAAGCGGCGGAAGCGGCCGAGGTGGCGGCTGCGGCCGCGGCGGACGCAGCCGAGCCGCGCGCGGCGGCTCGCGCACTGATCTCTTGGGCCAACGCGATGAGCTCGGTGCCGGCCATGGGCTTGCCGATCAGGTAGCCCTGGATCTGGTCGATGCCCACCTCGCCGAGGCAGGCAAGCTGCTCGCGCGTCTCCACCCCCTCGGCCACCGTGCGCATCCCCAGGCTATGCGCGAGCACGGCCATCGCGCGCACGATGGCCATGTCGGCCTTCTGCCCGGGCAGGCCCTTGACGAAGGAGCGGTCGATCTTGAGCTCGTCGAGCGGGAAGTTCTTGAGGTAGTTCATCGACGAGTAGCCGGTGCCGAAGTCGTCGATGGACAGCTGCACGCCGAGTTCGCGAAAGCGCTGCAGCTGCGCGTTGACTTCCTGGCTGGAGTCGATCAGCACGCCCTCGGTGAGCTCGAGCACGAGCGAGCCGCGCATGGCAGGGTGCTGTTGCAGCAGGGTCTCGACCTGTGCCGGCAGGCGCCCGGCCGAGAGCTGCTGGCCCGTGATGTTGACCGCGATCTTCATGTCGCGCAGGCCCTGCCTGGCCCAGCGGGCGCCCTCCTCGCAGGCCTCCTGCAGCGCCCATTCGCCCATCGTGATGATCAGCCCCGTCTCCTCGGCGATGGGGATGAAACGGTCGGGGAAGATCTGCCCCATCTCGGTCTGGTGCCAGCGCATGAGCGCCTCGGCGCCCACGACGCGGCGCTGGCGCGGGTCGTACTTGGGCTGGTAGAGCAGCCTGAGTTCCTTGCGCTCCACCGCGTGGTGCAACGCCGCCTCGAGCTTCAGGCGTTCCATCGCGGCCTGGTTGCGCTGGCGCGAGCCGAAGCGGTAGGTGTTGCGCCCGCTGGCGTAGGCAAGCGAGGCCGCCGCGGCCGCGATGGCCAGCACGTCCTCCGGTGTGTTGCCGTCGTCCGGAGCGACGGCGATGCCCACGCTCGGGGAGGCCGTGATGCGGTCGCCGCCGATGCTGAAGGGCTCGGCCAGCACCTGCAGCACGCGCCGGGCCACCCGCGCGGCCACCTCGGGGTCGTCCAGGTGAGGCAGCAGCACAAGGAACTCGTCTCCGTCCAGGCGGCTGAGCAGCGCCGTGCGCGAGCGGCTGGCGCGCACCCCGTCATCGTCGCGGCGGGTGCAGCCGCGCAGGCGTTGGGAGACGGCGCGCAACAGCTCGTCGCCCGAGCTCTGGCCCAGCGTGGCCTGCAGCTGCTGCAGGCGGTCCAGGCGCACGTGCAGGAGCGCCAGCTTCTTGTCGTCTTCACGCGCATGCGCCAGGCTCCCGCGCAGGCGGTCCAGCAGCATGCGGCGGTTGGGAAGGCCCGTGACCGGATCGTTGTTGGCGAGCCTGTCCTGGTACATCTTGACGACCAGGCTGTTGCGCACGCGCAGCACGAGTTCGCTCGGGTCCACCGGCTTGGCCAGGAACTCGGTGGCGCCCATCTCCAGCGCCTTGAGCTTGGTGACCGGGTCGCTGGCGGCGGTGAGCACGATCACCGGGGTGTAGCGCAACCGCTCGTCGCCGCGCATGGCCTCCAGGATCTCGAAGCCCGAGACCCCGGGCATCACCAGATCGAGCAGCACCAGGGCAGGATCCTGCTCGCGCACGGCCGCCAGGGCCTTGGCGGGGTCGTTGACGGCCACCAGGCTGCGATGGCCTGCGTCTTCCAGATAGGCTCCGATGACCTCCGTGAGCATGGGCTCGTCGTCGATCATCATCACGGTCAGGTCCGTCAGGGCGCCCGGGCTGCCCGAGCCGTCCTCGCCAGCCTTGTCGGCCGGGTCAGCCTGGTCGGGCTGGCCGGGCGGCGGGGCCTGGGCGTCCGCGCGGGCTGGGGTGGCTTGCATGTTGTGCTTTCTTCCTCGTGCTCAAGCTGGGCCGGGTCGACTTGGGTGTCAGACCCGCTCCGGGGCGGCCTGTGCCGCCTCCGGGGCCACGAGCCGCGCGCTCAAAGCGCGGAGCTGGGCCAGGCTGGCTCGCGCCTGGTCCGCATCGCCTGACTTGGCCGCGGTCTCGAGCTCGCGGGCGGGCTCGAAGAGCGCGTCGAAGCCGACGCTGCCGCCGGCTCCCTTGAGCCAGTGCGCGAGTGCGGCCAGCTCCGCGTGCTCGCTTGCGCGCAGTGCGGCCTCCATCTCCGAGAGCTTGCCCGGCAGCTGGGCGCAGAAGTTGGCGGCCACCTTGGCGAGCTTCGGGTGGCTGGCCAGGCGCGATCGGATCGGCCCCTGGCTGCCCTCGGCAGGGCTGCGTGCGGCGGCGGGCTGGGTCGGGCCGGACGCGGCGGCCGCGCGTGCGCGCTCGAGCACGGCGTCGGCCTGCCGGGCGGCCTCGGAGGCCGCCTGCGGTCCGGAAGCGGGCACCGCCTCGGCGCTCTCGTGCGTGCCGGCTTGCGGCGGCACGATGCGACTGGCCAGTTCACGCAGGGTCTGCAGGCACGCAGCGCACGACGCCGCGTCGCCCGCCTTGGCAGCGAGCTCGAGCTCGCGCGCCGGCTCGAAGAAGGCGTCGTAACCGACGCTGCCGCCGGCACCCTTGAGCCAGTGCGCCAGTGCCGCCAGCCGGTTGTGGGCGGCCGCCTCGTGCTCGGACTGCATCTCCTGCAGGCGGCCCGGCAGCTCGGCGCAGAAGCGCGCGGCCACCTTGGCCAGGCGCGGGTGGCTGGCCAGGCGGGAGGTGATCGAGGCGCCCGCGGTACCGGCCGCACGGGGAACCTGTGCAGCCGCCTCAGCGCCCTCGAGCTTGCGCCCGCCCAGCAGCTGCGCCATCCGGGCCAGCAGCACATCGATGTCGATAGGCTTGGTCATGTGGCCGGTGAATCCGCCCTCCTCGATCTCGCGCTCGAAGCCCTTCATGGCGTTGGCCGTGAGCGCGAGCACGGGCTTGGTGAACCCACGCTGGCGCAGCGTCTTGGTGGCCGTGATGCCGTCCATCACCGGCATCTGGATGTCCATGAGGATCAGATCCGGGTCGTGCTCGGCGGCGCGCTCCAGGCCGATTGCGCCGTTTTCGGCCTCCACCATGTCCAGGCCCGCATCGCCCAGCACC
>CAILKA010000026.1 GCA_903834645.1 uncultured beta proteobacterium | reverse complement strand
GCTGGGCCTGCTCGAGCTGCAGCACCAGGGGCACGGCGAGCAGATCGACCGTACGTGCCTCGCGGTCCTGGGACGCCTCAGCGAAGGCGCGCACCCGAAGGTCGGGGAACTCCTGCAGCAGGCTCGCCTTGCGCGCATGCAGTTCGCGCAGCCGCGCCTCGGGCAGTCCGCCTGCGGCGAACGCCCGGCGGATCGAGGCCAGCTCGCCTTGCGGATCCGGCTTCGGCATGGCCAGCCAGACCGCACCCAGGACCACGGGCACGGCCATCAGGGCCCACAGCCAGGGCGTGCGAGCCGGGATGGAACGGCTTGCCGGACGCTGCGCCGCACGCGAGCGCCCAGCGGCATCGGTGGCTGGCGCAGGTTCGTCGTGCCCCATGCGCGGGGCCGCACCGGCGTGGCCCGCCGCGAGCTCCTCGTCATAGGCGGCACGCCGCACCGGATCGGAGAGCACCTCGTAGGCTGCCGTGATCGCCGCCGCGCGCGCCGCGGCGGACGCATCGCCCGGCAGGCGATCGGGATGGAAGCGCTGGATGAGGCTGCGGTAGGCGGCGCGCACGACCTCCGGGCTCGCCAGCCCGCTGATCTCCAGCGTGTCGTAGTGGGTCATGGGGAAAGCCGTGTCCAGGGTCTACCTCGACTCCGGTGCCTCCAGGGGCTGCAGGGCCCAGGGCAGGCCCAGCGATGGCTGCTCATGCGATCCGTCCAGACGCCCGCACGGGGCCAGCGAGCCACGGCAACCGCCTTACCGCGCGGCTGGCTTCACGGCTGACCGCGCCGCTCGCGCAGCTGCCTGATTTGCAGCTCGATCCGCTGGCGCGCAGCGTCGGTCCCGGCGTACTGCAGCTCCAGCAGCAACTGCTCCTCGCGAAACTTGAGCTCGCGCGCCTGCTCGGCCTTGCGACGCTCGGCGTCTTGTGCCTGCTGGATGTTGTAGGTGACGCTCTCGCTGGCTCGGCGCACCTCTTCCTCCCAGCGGCGCTTGTCTTCTTCGCGCCGGCGCCGCTCCTGGTCAGCCTGGCGCGTCTCGATCTCGCGGCGCTGGCGCTCGGCCTCCATGCGCTCGAGTTCGGCGATGTTGGCCGGGCGGACACCGTAGGTCTGGGCGTACTCCTGCAGCCTGATCTGCTCCGCAGCCCGCGCTTCCAAGGCCGCTCGATGGGTCCCCTGGTCGCCTGATGCGCAGCGCGTCAGGCCGAATGCCGAGGCGCCGATGATGACCAGCAAGCCAATCACCCGCGCCAGGCCGTTGGCACCGGAAAGAAATGCAGCGACAGCCGACGGCGGGCGAGCCAGCGCGCCTTCGACCTCGGCTCGCGCCATGATGGCGTCGGCCCGCAGCGCGAGTGCATCGGCGCGCAGGCCCAGGGCATCGGCCCGCGCCGCCTCCCGCGTCACCAGCTTGCTCGTGGCCACAGCGGCGTGAGCGGCGCGCTCGGCCGCGGCCAGCTCGGCGTCGTAATCTGCGCGCAGGCTCGGGTTGCGCAAGGTGCTGTGGGCCACCCGCAGCACCTGCTCGCGTTCCCGGAACTCCTCGGGCGTCAGCTCCGCACGCCGGCCCTCCAGCGCGGCCAACGCGCGCCGGTAGGCACCCTGCAGCTCGGCCGCATCGGCCGACGACGACACGCCTAGAAGCTCGTACAGCGTCGACTTGGATTTCATCTCATGGCTTCCCGCGCAGCCTGCCATGGTAGCCGCGAGGCTGCTCCCGCGGCGACCGGGCAAGTGTGCATCGATGCCAGGCTTCGCACAGTGTTCACGATGGGGTGTGGGCGCGGTGAGGTGGCCGGCACGGCCGGGTTCCACGGCCAACCCGTGGACGGCCCGCTTGCTGCGATCCTTTCCGGGTATCGGTTGCCACGCGCTCAAACCTTAGCCCGGCCAACTCAGGCCATCCGCGCGTCCGGGCGGCTGCCGCCGCAGCGGGTGCGGCTGCTGCCGCACAGCCCAGGTAGGATCGCGCCGGGGCTGCTCCGCCCGGCCCGGGAACCTGCCTTGAAGATCGCCACCTGGAACGTCAACTCCCTGGCCGTGCGCCTGCCGCACCTCCTGGAGTGGCTGGCCGCCCACCCGGTGGACGCGCTGGCACTGCAGGAACTCAAGCTCACCGACGACAAGTTCCCGCACGCCGAACTGCAGGCCGCGGGCTACCACGCGCAGTGCTTCGGCCAGCGCACCTACAACGGCGTGGCCCTGCTCACGCGCGAGCCTGCGCAAGACGTGGTGCGCAACATCCCCGGCTTCGCAGACGAGCAGTCGCGCGTGATCGCCGCCACGGTGCAGGGCGTGCGGGTGATCGGTGCCTACTTTCCGAACGGCCAGGCGCCAGGCAGCGACAAGTTCGCCTACAAGATGCGCTGGCTCGAGGCGCTCACGGCCTGGGTGCGCCAGGAGCTGGCCGCGCATCCGTCGCTCGTGCTGCTGGGCGACTTCAACATCGCCCCGGATGACCGGGATGTCCATGATCCCGTGGCCTGGGCCGGCCAGATCCACTGCACCGACGAGGAACGCACGCACTTTCGCGCGCTCGTCGGCTGCGGGCTGCACGACGCCTTCCGCCTCTTCGAGCAACCCCCCAGGAGCTGGAGCTGGTGGGACTACCGCAACCTGGCCTTCCGCAAGAACCAGGGGTTGCGCATCGATCACATCCTCGTGAGCGAGACGCTGCGACCTCGCGTCAGTGCGTGCGCCATCGACAAGGAGCCGCGCCGCCGGGAGCGGCCGAGCGACCATGCGCCGGTGATTGCCACGCTCGACTGACGAGCCGCCCACCGCCCGGTGGCGGCGCGCAGCCGCCAGCCTGGCCGATGCTCACCCGGTCAAGGGGAGCGGCTCAGGCCTCGTCGAGCCGCAGTTCCTGGATCTTGCGGGTGATGGTGTTGCGACCGATGCCGAGCTTGTGCGCCGCCTCGATGCGCCGGCCCCGCGTCACGGCCAGCGCCGTCTCGATGAGGGCGCTCTCGAACTCCCGCGACAGGGCGTCCCACACGTCCGGGCGGCCTTGCTCCAGCATGGCTCGCGCCTGGCGCTGCAGATCGGTGAGCCAGTGGGCCACCAGCCCGGCGGCCTCGGGCGGGGTGCCGGACGGGGTACGGGCTGGCTCCGCGACGGGCTTGTCGGCGGGCGCCTCGCCGGGTACCTCGGCCCAGGCCGGACGCGCCGCCACGGGTCGCACTTCACCCGATGAAGCCGCCTCGGCCAAGAGCGGCCCGGCCGGAGCAACTGGCGCCACAGCCGCTGCCGCAGCCTGCACCTCGGGGGGCAGGTCCTTCTCGTCGACCACCTGGCCCGGCGCCATCACGGTGAGCCAGTGGCACACGTTCTCGAGCTGGCGCACGTTGCCCGGGAAGTCGAAGGCTGCGAGCTGCGCCAGCGCGCCCTCGGTGAGCCGCTTGGCCTCCACACCGAGCTCCTTGGCGCTGCGCGCCAGGAACGAGCGCGAGAGAGACGGGATGTCCTCGCGCCGCTCGCGCAGCGGAGG
>CAILKA010000025.1 GCA_903834645.1 uncultured beta proteobacterium | reverse complement strand
TCCGGCTGCTGCCCCGGCTGCGCCCGCCGCGTCGAAGTAATCCCTTCGCGCCTCGAGCAAGAAGGCCGCCCTCGGGCGGCCTTTTGCATGGGCGCAACGCATCGCGCCACCCGGGCGGCGGAACCAATCCGACCGCCCGCCCGGTGCAGGGCACTCAGCGCAGCTCGCGCTCCAGCGCGGCGACGATCGAGCGCGCGGCGTCGCCCGTCTCGGGTGTGCCTTGTGCGCTCAGCACCGACACCCGGGTCTTGGTGCCCTCGGTCTTGACGAGCACGCGCAAGCGCTGTGGCTGCCCGCTGCCGGAGCCACCGAAGAGACGCGAGAAGAACGACTCGTCCTCCTTGGGCAGCGTCTTCGGGTCGACCCAGCGCACGAAGTACAGACCTGCGGCACGGTCGCGGTCCTCGACCGTGAAGCTGGAGCGGTCCAGTGCCAGGCCCACCCGGCGCCACGCCCGGTCGAAACCTTCGTCGATCTCCAGGGCCACCGCGCCGCTACCGGCCGCTGCGGCAGGCACAGCGGCCGTGGCGACCGTGCGCGCGCGTGGCGGCTGCTCGGGTGCCGCGGCCACCGCGGCGCGCGCCGCATCCTCGCGCAGGCCCAGCTTGGTCATCAGGCGTGACAGATACTCCGCCTCGATCTGCGGATCCTGCGGACGCGGACGCCAGGCGGTGTTGTCGCGCTGGGCAGTCGTGTAGATCTCCTCCATCCCGCGGTGGGTGATGTAGATCTCGGTGCCGCCGCTCGGTATGCGCTCCACGCGTGTGCGGAACTGGTCACGCTCGCTGGTGGAATAGGCGAAGTCGAACAGGCGCCCGAACGTGCGGCGGATGAAGTCCTGGGGGATCTTGGTCCGGTCTTCGGCCCAGTTGGTCTGGAGGATGCCCAACGTCGGATCGTCCACCACCAGGGTGAAGCCGGACTCGAGCCAGAACTCGCGCAGCCGCGGCCAGAGTTGCTCGGGTGCCACCGGCACCACCAGCCAGCGCTGGTTGCCCTGGCGTTCCACCCGGACGTTGCCGATGGAGGTCGCGGCCAGGTTGGGCGCAGCCGCCGCGGCGGGCCCGGCACCGGTGGTGCCGGCCACCTGCTGGCTGCTCGCCGTCACCGGGGCACCCGTCTGCGAGCGGTAGCGCGAATCGCGCGCCAGCTGCGACAGGTCCGGCGGCACCTCCAGGGGTTGCGTCTTGCCGGCCTGGCTGCGGTAGTCGGGCTCGTCGCGCCCGAACAGGCTGCCCAGCGAGGAGCAGCCGCCCAGCAGCAGGGCTGCGGCCAGCGCCACGGCAGTGACGGCCTGGGGCCGTGCGAGGTGGGGAAGGGTTTGCATCAGGGGATCCTCTCAGAGCACGCCACTGGCGTGCAGGGCATCGCGCACGGCGGCCTGTCCGGCGGCGGTGAGATCGGTCAAGGGCAGCCGCAGCGTGGTGCCGCAGCGGCCCATCTGGGCCAGCGCCCACTTGGTGGGGGCCGGGCTCGGCTCGCAAAAGAGCGCACGGTGCAGCGGCAGCAGCTGCAGGTGCAGGGCCGCGGCACGCTTCGCATCGCCCGCCACGGCGGCACGGCACAGCTCGGCCATGGCACGCGGCGCGACGTTGGCCGTCACGCTCACGTTGCCGTGGCCGCCCAGCAGCATCAGGGCCACGGCGGTGCCGTCGTCGCCCGAGTAGATGGAGAAGCCTGCAGGCGCCTGCTTGACGAGCCAGGCCGCCCGCTCGATGTTGCCGCTGGCCTCCTTGATGCCGATGACGCCGGGTACCTGTGCCAGGCGGATGGCGGTCTCGGGCTGCATGTCGGCCACCGTGCGCGAGGGCACGTTGTAGAGCACCATCGGCAGGTCCACGGCCTCGGCCACGGCGCGGAAGTGCCGGTACATGCCCTCCTGAGAGGGCTTGTTGTAGTAGGGCACCACCTGGAGCGAGCAGTCTGCCCCCACCTTCTGGGCAAATCGGGTGAGCTCGATCGCCTCCGACGTGGCGTTGGCGCCGGCACCGACCATCACCGGCACGCGCCCGGCGGCGTGTTCCACCGCCACGCGGATGATCTCGCAGTGCTCCTCCACCGACACGGTGGGCGATTCACCGGTGGTGCCGACCACGCCAATGCAGGCGGTCCCCTCGGCAACGTGCCAGTCGATGAGGCGGCGCAGCGCGTCGTAGTCGACGCTGCCGTCCTCGTGCATCGGCGTGACGAGGGCCACGATGCTGCCAACGATGGGGGTCATGGTGCGGAACCGGTGAACGAATCCGCCAGTTTAGCCGGCCCCCCGCGCACTGCGCAGACGCGCTGCACGAGCCGCGTCGGAGCCTCCAGCAGGCCCTCCTCGTAGGCGACCACGCGCAGCGGCGCCACCGCGCGCAGCAGCTCGCCCGGCTCGAGCAGGAACTCCGGGCGCGACGGCCGGCCAAAGGCTTCATGGCCGCGCATGAAGGTCTCGTAGACGAGCAGCCCGCCCTGTGCCACCGATTCGACGATGGGCGGCAGCAGCGCTCGCCACAGGTAGTTCGTCACCACCACGGCCTCGAAGTGCCGCCCGGGCAGCGGCCAGGGCCCTGCCTCGAGGTCCGCCACGACGATCTCCGCGTGGCTGCGCAGCGGCTCGACCGCCCCCGCCTCACGGTCTACGCCCGTCACTTGCAGGCCGCGTGCGGCGAGCCACAGCAGGTGCCGGCCGCTGCCACAGGCGAGGTCGAGCACGCGTGCCCCGGCCGGCAGGGTGCCCGTCCAGCGCCGCACCCACTCCGAGGGTGCCGGCGTGGGGCCGTGCGCCGCACCCGGCGCGGGCCGGCCCGGCAGGCTGTGGCTCACAGGCAGGACCAGGCCCGGTTGGCCAGCGCCAAGACCAGCTGCGGGTCGAGGTAGC
>CAILKA010000024.1 GCA_903834645.1 uncultured beta proteobacterium | reverse complement strand
CTCGAGACCCTGTCCCGGCAATCAGCCGGTCAGGAAGACTACCGCAGGATCTGAGCCAGCGGCCGCCCAGGCCTGTCAGACTGCGGCTTCGTCTGTCTCGCCCGTGCGAATGCGCACGACCTGTTCCACGGGCGTGACGAAGATCTTGCCGTCGCCGATCTTGCCCGTGCGCGCGGCCTTGACGATGGCTTCGATGCAACGCTCGACGTCGGCCTCCTTGACCACCACCTCGACGCGCACCTTGGGGAGGAAGTCCACCACGTACTCGGCGCCGCGATAGAGCTCGGTGTGGCCTTTCTGGCGTCCGAATCCCTTGACCTCGGTGACGGTCAGGCCGGACACGCCGACATCGGCGAGCGCCTCGCGGACTTCCTCGAGCTTGAAGGGCTTGATGATGGCGGTGATCTGCTTCATGGCGTGAGGCCTCCGGGCGATGGATGGGTGGCGGCCTCCATTCAAGCACGGAAGCCGGAGGTGATGGGATAGCGCCAGTCCCGACCGAACGCTCGGTGGGTGATCCGGATGCCCACTGGCGCCTGCCGGCGCTTGTACTCGTTGACCTTGATGAGGCGGGTGACTTTCTCCACGGCCGCCGGGTCGTGGCCGGCCGCGATGATCTCCTCCACCGAACGGTCCTCCTCCATGTAGAGGGCGAGGATGGCGTCGAGCACCTCGTAGGGCGGCAGGCTGTCCTGGTCGGTCTGGTCGGGTCGCAATTCCGCTGACGGAGCGCGCGTGATGATGCGCTGCGGAATCACCGGGCCGACACTGCCGTCGGCACGGATCGTGGGCTGAACGTTCTTCCAGTGCGCCAGACGGTACACGAGTGTCTTGGCCACATCCTTGATCACGGCAAAGCCACCGGCCATGTCGCCGTAGAGGGTGCAGTAGCCCGTGGCCATCTCACTCTTGTTGCCGGTGGTGAGCACGATCGAGCCCGTCTTGTTGGACAACGCCATGAGCAGCGTGCCACGAATGCGGGCCTGGATGTTCTCTTCGGTCGCGTCGGCTGGACATCCCAAGAACTGTGGAGCCAGGCTGCGCTCGAAGGCCTCGAACATCGGCGCGATCGGGATCTCGTCGTAGCGCACGCCCAGGCGCAACGCCATGTCGCGCGCATCGATCCAGGAGATGTCGGCCGTGTAAGCTGAAGGCATCATCACCGTGCGCACACGCGCCGCTCCGAGTGCCTCCACCGCAATCGCAAGCACCAGGGCAGAGTCGATGCCGCCCGACAGGCCAATGATCGCGCCCGGGAAGCGGTTCTTGCCGATGTAGTCGCGTACGCCCGCGACGAGCGCCGACCAGGCCTGCTGCTCCAGGCTCGGCAGCGGAGCAAGCGGCCCGCGCACCCGGCCCGACACGTCGAGCTCCACGATGTCCAGAGCCGGCTCGAACATCGGGGAGCGGGCGCACAAGCTGCCGCTGGCATCCACTGCAAAGGATGCGCCGTCGAAGACCACCTCATCCTGCCCGCCCACCAGGTGCGCATAGAGCAGAGGCAGGCCCAGGCGCCGGGCACGCTCGGCCATGCGGCCCTCGCGCTCGGCAGGCTTGTCCAGGTGGAAAGGCGAGGCATTGAGGACGCACAGGGCCTGGGCTCCGGCGGCACGCGCCGCTTCGCCCGGCTCGTCGAGCCACGCATCCTCGCAGATCAGCACGCCCAGGCGCATGCCGTCGACCTCGAAGACGAGCGGACCGTGGCCCGCTTCTCGCCCGGAGACGAAATACCGGCGCTCGTCGAACACCTGGTAGTTGGGCAGCTCGCGCTTGAAATAGGTGCCGGCAACCCGGCCGCCCGCCAGCACCGATGCGGCGTTGAAGAGCTCCGGTACGGCCCTAGACTTCGAGCGTGCGTCCGCGCGTTGCGGCGCACGCGCCGGATGCCCCACCACCAGATGCAAGCCCTGCAGATCCGACAGCCCCTCCGCCAGTTGCTGCAAGGCCACCTCGCAGGCCTGCAGGAAGGCCGGGCGCAGCAAGAGGTCTTCCGGCGGATAGCCCGTGAGGGCGAGTTCAGGCGCCAGCACGACGCGCGCACCAGCGGCGTGTGCCGCTCGCGCGGCCGCCTCGAGCAACCGGACGTTTCCGGGCAGGTCGCCGACGGTCGGGTTGACCTGTGCGAGCGCGGCCTTCAGCATGGTCCGGCCTGAATGAGCGGGGTTGACTTCTCCACGGCGGGTGAGTATCGCATCCGGGTGCACGAAGATCCGGGCGGGGTGGATGCCCAGGCCTGGGACGCGCTGCTGCAGCGCCAGCTGGCCCCGACGCCCTTCATGCGGCACGCGTGGCTGCTGGCCATGCACCGCAGCGGCAGTGCCGTTCCCGCAACCGGGTGGAGCCCACGCTTCGTGACCCTCGAGAGCGGGTCAGGCATGGTCGGGGCGGCTGCGATCTACCTGAAGACGCACTCCTACGGCGAGTACGTGTTCGACTGGGCCTGGGCCGACGCCTACCGGCGGCACGGTCTGCGCTACTACCCGAAGCTGCTCGGTGCGAGCCCCTTCACGCCCGTTCCGGGCACCCGGCTGCTGGCCGACAACGACGAGGCGCGCCTGGCGCTCGCTCAGGCGCTGCGAGCCATGGCCGACGAGACCGGCCTGTCCTCGGCACACCTCCTCTTCGTGGACGCCCAGGATGGCCAGGCGCTCGCCGAGGCGGGCTGGATGATCCGCGAGGGCGTGCAGTTCCACTGGCAAGCCGACCCGAGCCAGCCCTGCCCTGACTTCGATGCCCTGCTTGCGCGGATGCAGCGACACAAGCGCAAGAACATTGCCCAGGAGCGGCGCCGGGTGCGCGAGGCTGGCATCG
>CAILKA010000023.1 GCA_903834645.1 uncultured beta proteobacterium | reverse complement strand
GTTCCAGGTCGGCGATCAGGTCGTCGGCGTGCTCCAGGCCCACGGACAGGCGCAGCAGGTCAGCCGGCGCGGGGGTGCCGGCGCCCTCGATGCTGGCACGGTGCTCGACGAGGCTCTCGGTGCCGCCCAGCGAGGTGGCGCGCTTCCAGATCTGGGTGTGCGCGGCCACGGAGATCGCGGCCGCCTCGCCGCCCGCAGGCCCGGAGCCGGCTGGCGCCTTCACGCGCAGCGACAGCATGCCGCCAAAGCCCCCGGCCATCTGCGCGCGCGCCACCTCGTGGCCCGGGAAGGCGGGCAGCCCGGGGTAGAGCACCGCCTCCACCAGCGGGTGCCGCTCGAAGTGGGTGGCGATGCGCAGGGCGCTGGCGCACTGCGCGGCCACGCGCACGTGCAGCGTGCGCATGCCCCGCACGAGCAGCCAGGCCTCGAAGGAGCCGAGCGTGCCGCCGAGTTGCGCGCGCACCTTGCGCACGCGCTGCCAGAACTCGTCGTTCTCGCGCGTGACGAGGGCACCTGCCACCAGGTCGGAGTGGCCGTTGAGGTACTTGGTGGCCGCGTGCATCACGATGTCGGCGCCGAGCCGCAGCGGCTGGGTGAGCACCGGGGTGCCCACGGTGGAATCCACCGCGAGCCGCGCGCCGGCGGCGTGCGCCACCTTCGCGGTGGCGGCGATGTCGGTGAGGGTCCACAGCGGGTTGGCCGGGGTCTCCACCCACACCACCTTCGTGCGCCCGGGCCGGACGGCGGCCTGCACGGCCGCGGGGTCGGTCATGTCGATGAACTCGACCACCAGGCCCCAGTGGGTGGCGAAGTTCGCGAGCCAGTTGCGCAGCGCCCAGTACATCACCTTCGGCGCGAGCACATGGTCGCCCGGGGCGAGGGCCTGGAACACGGCCGTGGCCGCTGCCATGCCCGAGGCAAAGAGCATCGCCTGCTCGCCGCCTTCGAGCCGGGCCAGCAGCGCCTCGGCCTGGTCATAGGCAGGGTTGTCGGCACGTGCGTAGACGCGGCCGGTGCGGTACTGGTTGTCGGGGTCGCGCAGGTAGGTGGAGGACACGTGGATCGGCGGGATCACGGCGCGCGTGGCCTCGTCGATCCAGCCCAGTGCTTGGGCGCTGAGCGTGGCGGGATGCAGGGGATGGTCGGGCATGGTGGGATTGTCGCTTGGCGTGCCAGGGGCTGTCCGGCTCAGGCCCCACCGGCGCCCCACGCCACGAAGTGCGGGTTCTCGAAGCCAGCTTTCCCGTAGAGCAGCGGCTTTCCCTCCAGCGTCAGGACCTGCCCGCCGGCTGCCGCCAGGACTGCGTGGCCGGCCGCGATGTCCCACTCCATGGTGCGGCCCAGGCGTGGGTAGAGATCGGCTTCGCCGCAGGCCAGCAGGCACAGCTTCAGCGAGGAGCCGGCCGTTCGGTGCGCGGCGATGCGCTGGCCGCCAAGCAGGCTTGGCAGCAAGGCCTGCAGCGCGGCATCGTCGCCGTGGGAGCGGCTGCTCACGAGGGTGAGACCCTGCGTGGGCGGTGTGCGGGCGGCGATGGGCTGCCAGGCGCCCAGGCCCTCGGCGCGCCAGGCGCCGTGCCCGGCCGCGCCCGCGTACAGCACGCCGCCGGGCGAGATGGCCGGTGCCAGCACCACGCCCAGCACCGGGCGGCCCGCCTCCACGAGTGCGATGTTGACGGTGAACTCGCCGTTGCGCGCCAGGAACTCGCGCGTGCCGTCCAGCGGGTCGACGAGCCAGAAGCGCGCCGGGGGCGTGGCGCCCATGTCCGGCGCCAGCCCGGCTGCCACCGCCTCTTCGGCCACCACTGGCACACCGGGCAGCAGCGCCTGCAGGGCCGGCACGATGAGGGCCTCGGCGCGCTCGTCGGCCTCGGTGACGGGCGAGGCATCGGCCTTGGTGCGCGCGGGCGGAAATGGGCGGGCGTAGACCTCCATGACGATGGCCGCGGCCTGCCAGGCGAGCGCGGCCATATCGCGCAGCAGCCGAGCCCGGTCGGAATGGTGGGAGGGCTGGCTCATCGGTTGGGTGGCGGCAGCCTGCGGATGTGGTCGAGCACCAGAGCCGAAGCCCAGGCTCGCCGGCTCAATGCTCGCCCAGAACCTCCGCCAGCGTGGGAGCGTCCACGCAGCGATCGAGCCATGCATCGAGCTGTTGCACACCGGCGTGGCGCAGCCGCTCATCCACCCAGCCCGGCAACGGGCCGAAGCGCCGGGCGAGGATCCGGGTGAGCGTCTCGAGCTTGCCCTCGAGCTTGCCCTCGGCGAGTCCCTTGGCCAGTCCCTCTGCCAGTCCCTCTGCCAGTCCCTTGGCCATGCCTCTCTCGATGGCCAAGCGCTCCACGCTGGTGACGTACTTCATCTCAGCCTTCCTCTCGATCTCCTCGATATGTTGCCAGAGCTCGCGCTCCATCTGCTTGGGCAGGGCCAGCAGCCAGTCGATGATAGTGAAGAGCTCGATCACGCGTTGGCGTGGCCAGCCCTGTGTGTAGAGCAGCCGCACCAGTTCGCGCTTGGCCACGAAGCGCTGGCTTGCCTGGCCTTTCGTGCGCAGCGCACGCAGGTGGGCAGCCGTGACGAGCGCGAAGGGGTTGGCGTGGCGCTCCAGCTCGGCCAGCTGCCGCTCGTGATCGAGCAGCTTGGCCACCGGGAAGCGGAACAGGTGCTTGCAGCCCAGCACGTCGATGCGATGGCTGCAGGGGCGCCAGGTGGGGCTGTCGTCGGCCAGCACCGCAAAGCTTGCCACCGCCTGCCCCCAGCGGTCGATCAGGCGGTGGTGGTAGCGAAACATCCGCCAGGAGAAGGCCTCGTCGCGCTGGGTCTGTACCTCCACGTGGATGTAGAGCAGCCGCTGCGCGGTGTCGCGGCCCGTGACGCGCGCAAGGAGGTCGACGAAGCGCCTGCCCGAGGTGGCATCGCGAACGACCTGGTTCAGTTCCTTGTCGAGGAACGCGTGCTCGCGGCTCCAGTCGATGGCGGCGTGGGCCCGGGGAAAGTAGAAGGCCATGAACTCCGGGAAGGCGCCCTGGATCGCCTCCTTCCAGGGGATG
>CAILKA010000022.1 GCA_903834645.1 uncultured beta proteobacterium | reverse complement strand
GCGTCGTACCGGGCCCGGTCGATGCGCACGAAGCGCACCGCGTCGCCCACCTCGAAGAGGAAGGGTGAGGGCGAGTCGGGGTCGAGGATGCGCGTGGGCGAGCGGCCGATCACCGACCAGCCCGTGGGCATCACGAGTGTGGTCACCAGGCACTGCGGCCCGGCCATGAGCACGCTGCCCGAGGCGATGCCCCGCGTGGCCGAAGGCTTGCGCGGCACCTGGATCGCTGCAGGCACGCCCGAGAGGTAGGCAAAGCCTGGCGCGAAGCCGTACATACGCACCCGATAGGGCGCCTGCAGGTGCAGCCCGATCACCTGCTCGATCGACATGCCCAAGGCCGTGGCCACGGCCGGCAGGTCGGGCGCGAAGTCGGCGTCGTAGCAGACCTCCACCTCGCGCACCTGGCCCTGGACCACATGGGACGCCCCCTGGTTGAGCAGGACCTGCACGTGCGACTGCACCTGAGCGTGGTCCGTCAGTAGCGGGTCGAAGTCCACCAGCAGGCTCACCATCGCCGGCACGCACTCGATGAAGCCCGCGCAGGGCGAGCGTGCGAGTGCACGGTCCAGCGCCATCACGGCCGCGCTCGTGTCGTCGCCGATCACCTCCCCGAAGGTCACCAGCAGCGCGTGGTCGGCCACCGGGGTGAAGCGGGGCCAGCCCGGCGCCTGCATCGCGTGGGTTCGCCTGCGGCCGCCTGCCGCGCTACCCCGCAAAGGGCGTGAGCACCACGCCCTCGGCCTGCAGCCGCGCGCGGATGTGGCGCGCCATCTCCACCGCGTGGGGGCTGTCGCCATGCACGCAGATCGAGTCGGCCCGCAGCGCGATGGGCTCGCCGCCGGCCACCGGCATCCGGCCGCTGCGCAGGTAGCCCACCAGGCGATCAGCCGCTTGCTTCGCATCGTCGAGCACCGCACCGGGCTGGCTGCGCGGCACGAGTTGCCCATTGGGCTGGTAGGCGCGGTCGGCGAAGACCTCCGAGTACGCCGCCACCCCTTGCTCGCGCGCCACCTGCTCGAGCATCGTTCCGGAGATGGCGAGCACGGCCAGTTGCGGGTCCAGCCCCTTGATCGCCGCCACGATGCCCGCCGCCACGCCCCGGTCGGCCGCCGCCAGGTTCCCGAGCGCGCCGTGCGGCTTGACGTAGCGCACCTCGGTGCCGGCCAGCCGTGCGAGCGCCACGAGCGCCCCTACCTGCGCCACCACCATGCGACCGATCTCGTCGACGGCCATCGGGATGACGCGGCGCCCGAAGCCTTCCCGGTCCACGTAGCCGGGGTGGGCGCCCACGCGCACGCCTTTCTGTGCCGCCAGCCGCAGCGTCCGGTACATCGTCTCCGGGTCGCCGGCGTGCCCGCCGCAGGCGATGTTGGCGCTCGTCACGCAGTCCAGGATCTGCGCATCGTCGCCCATCGTCCAGGGCCCGTAGCCCTCGCCGAGGTCGGAGTTGAGGTCGATCTGCATCGAAGGCGTCCTTTTGCCGTAGCCGGCTCGCCCGAGGCTGACTGCTGCCCTGCCTCAGAAGGGCTTGAGGCCCAGGGCCGCGCGTACGCGGTTCTTGATGTACGGGCCGTCCCGAGGGGGCAGCGCGCGTGGGGGCTCGTCGGCCTCAACCAGCGTGCGCACGAAGCGCAGCCCGCTGCGTGCGCGGATGTCCTGCGCAATCGATTCGCAGGCGTCCAGACTCGCCACCGAACGCGCATCGGCGAACCCGAAACCCCTGGCCACCGCCACCAGGTCGGTGCCCAGGCTCGTGTGGCTGCGCTGCATCCCGGTCTCGCCGTAGTGCCCGTTGTCCAGGCAGACGATCGTGAGGTTGCGCGGCTGCTTCGCTGCGATCGTCGCCAGGCTCCCGATGCCCATCAGCAATTCGCCGTCGCCGGTGACGACGACCACCGAGCGCTCGGGCTGCGCCAGCGCCAGCCCGAGCCCGAGGGCCGAAGCGCCGCCCATCGCGCCCCACAGGTAGTAGCTGAGGTCGCGGTCGCCAGCGGCGTAGACGTCGTAGGCAGCCGAGCCGAGCCCGGTCACCACCAGCGCCTCAGGTGTGCCCGCCAGCAGCTGCGAAACGAAGGCGCGGCGCGGGCAGCGCTCGCCCGATGCTTCATGGCTCATTCCTGGCGCTCCCATTTTTTGCGGCCGATGAGCCGCTGACCCAGCAGCACCGCCACCTTGCCCCCGGCCAGGAAGGCCGTGTCGAATCCAGCGCTCACGGTCTCCTCGACCGTGGCCG
>CAILKA010000021.1 GCA_903834645.1 uncultured beta proteobacterium | reverse complement strand
TGGCCGCCGACGTGTTGTGGGCCGGCATGCCGCAGGTGGCGCTGCTGGCCGCCTGCGCGGCGGCGGTCGCGCTCGCTCGCCGCGTGCTGGGGCGCGATGCGCTCTTCTACCCGGTCTTTGCGCTGGCCGCCAGCGTGGCCGTGCCGGTGCTGGGCCTGTTCGTCGTCTTCGCCGCGCTGATCGCACCGGCGCTGTGGCAGCGCGCCGGCTGGCCCGCTCTGGCGGCGACCCTCGGTGCAGTGGCCGCAGGCGGGATCGGCCTGGCGCTTTCATGGCTACTCGACGCCCCGAGTGGCGCCTGCGTGGCCACCACCTTGGCCGGCTATGGAACCCTCAGCGTCCTGAAACGGGAGAACCTTGCATGAACACGCCGCCCTCGCCGCTCGTACCCGTCACCATCCTCACCGGATTCCTGGGCAGCGGCAAGACCACGCTGCTCAACCGCATCCTGCGCGAGCCGCACGGCCTGCGCATCGCCGTCATCGAAAACGAGTTCGGCGAAGCCGGCATCGACAACGAACTGCTGGTGCAAGACAGCGACGAGCAGATCGTGGAGATGAACAACGGCTGCATCTGCTGCACCGTGCGGGGCGACCTCGTGCGCATCCTGGGTGAGCTCGCGGCGCGGCGCCGCGCGGGCGAGCTCCAGTTCGACCGCGTGGTCATCGAGACCACGGGCCTGGCCGACCCCGCGCCCGTAGCCCAGACCTTCTTCGTCGACGACGAGGTCTCGATGGCCTACTCGCTGGACGGGATCGTCACGATGGTCGACGCCCACCACGCCGGGCAGCAACTCCAGCTGCACCACGAGGCGCAGGAGCAGGTGGGATTTGCGGACCGCATCCTGCTGACCAAGACCGACCTCGTGAGCGCCGAGCAGCTCCAGGCGCTGCGCCGGCGCCTGGTGCAGATGAACCCGCGCGCCCGCCTGGGCGTGGCGCGGCGCGGCGTGGCCGACCTGGAGGACCTGCTGGACATCCGCGGCTTCGACCTCGACGCGATCCTGCGCATCGAGCCGGACTTCCTGAGCGACGTCGCGCACGAGCACGACGACGACGTGAGCGCCTGCGTGTTTCGCGAGACGCGAGCGCTTGACCTGGATCGGGTGGAGGACTTCCTGGGCGGGGTGGTGCAGGTCTACGGGCCGCAGCTGCTGCGCTACAAGGGCGTGCTCCACATCCGCGGCCAGACGCGCCGGGTGGTCTTCCAGGGCGTGCACATGCTCATGGGCTCGGAGCTCGCCTCACCGTGGAAGCCGGGCGAGGCGCGCGCCAGCCGCATGGTGTTCATCGGGAAGGATCTGCCCAGGGACGTGCTGCTCGACGGCATGGCGCAGTGTGTGGCGGGCGCCGCTGCCGGGCCCCGCGCGACGCCGCCTCACGCGTGATGCTGGCCGATGATCGCTTCGGCCTCGGCCCTGAGGCGGTCGAGCAGCTCCTGCACCGTCGGGATGTCGTGTATCCATCCAGCCACCATGCCGCATAGGGATGGAGCCACCTTGCGCTTACAGCGTCTCGACTTCCAGCGGGAAAAGCTCGCCCAGCCGCGGGGACGTCGCGCACCACCGAGCTGACCTCAGCTCGATGAAGACGTACGGGTCGCTCTGCTCGTAGAGGCTGTGGGCGGCCATGGACATCGGCGTGGCGCTGCGCTGCGGAGCCATGCTCTCGAGCACGAAGCCTTCGTCGTCGAGCGTGGCCAGGATGGTGTCACGCCCGCCGGGCAGGCAGCACAGCGGGGCGCGGCGGTGAGCTGGGCGGCGACCGACGCGATGGCTTTCGCCACCATCCCGAGTGCCTCGGGCGTGGGCGGGCCGTAGTAAGGGTCCGGTCCGAGCGAGTGACCGACGCCCGGCAGCACCGTGACGTCGCTGGGGCGGCCACAGGCTTGGGCCCAGGCTTGTTTCTCCGCCTGGGGATCGAGGATGTAGTCGGCGTCGCCGAACACGAGCGCAGCGGCTTGCGAGTGGCAAGAAAGCGGTCGCGCACTGGGCGTGCGAAAGGCCAACTCGTGAAACAGGCGCTGCTGAACGCGGTACCGGCCCTGGATGAGTGCGACGCCTTCCGTTTGGGCACGTTCGGCCCGTTCCCGCTCCATCGCGTACCGTGCCAAGGCTTGGTCGAGCTGCCTCGTCAAGCCGATGTTGTCCTGGCTATGCAGGAAGATGTCCGAGATTCGGCGCTTGAGCGTGGCGTCGCGGAAGACCGCTTCATTCTGGCCGCGTAGCCCCTGCTGCATACGCCGCCCGCGTGACGGACTTCACGGATCACTCCCCTCGTCAGGGGTGACGCCTGATGGATCCGCGTCCAGAGAATGGACGCATGAACTCCACCCCCCTGCGCAAGACAACCCGGCTTCTGGCGAGCAGCCTGGCCGTCAGTGCGCTGATGCTCCCGCTGCTCGCCTCCGCCCAGAACCTGCTGAACAACGGCAGCTTCGAGACCGCAGACTGCGCCACGCGCGTAGCCGGAGTGGGAACCGCCTGCACCGGCAATGTGAGCAGCGGCCAGTGGGCCGTCTTCAAGAACATCCCGGGCTGGACCACCGTGTCGGGGGCCGGCATCGAGATCCGTGACAACTGGGCGGGCACCGCACAGAATGGCTCGAACTTCGTCGAACTCGACTCGCACGGCATGCCGGGCAGCAACAACAGCCTCATGCAGCAGGTCTTCAGCAGCACGTCGGCCCAGATGCAGCTGAGCTTCTGGTACGCCGCCCGCGCCGGAACGGCCGCCCACACCAATGGCATCGAGGTGTGGTGGAACGGCCAGAACGTGAGCAGCCTGCTCACGCCCAATCCGGCCAACGGCAGCACCAACACCTCCTGGATCCAGTACACGCTGGCCCTGAACGGCAACGTGGGCCACAACACCATCGGATTCAAGGCCGTGGGGACCGACGACACCTATGGCGGCAGCCTGGACAACATCTCCATCTCCACCCCGGTGCCCGAAGCGGGCACGCTGAGCATGATGCTCGCCGGTCTGGGCGCCGTGGGCTTCGTTGCGCGCCGGCGTCGGGCCCAGTGAAAGCTCAGGGCACTGCCCCAGTCGTGCCGCACCAGCGTGACGCGCTCCTCACCGAAGAGGGAGGCCAGCTGGCCGGCCAGTAACTCGTAGGCGCCCTCCAGCGTGTAGTCCCCCGGGCCCCAGGCTGGCGGGCAGCTTGTCCGAGTCGCGGTGGCCGATCAGGTCGGGCGCGATCACGCGGGCCAGGCGGTGGCCGTTGAAGGTGGTGAATCGCTTGGCCGGCGGGGTGATCATGCAATGGCGCTCCGTGTGAGTCGGTCGGCCAGGCTCCGTCGTGGGAACTCGGCGCACCGGTCAAGCTGCCGGGGAGCCCTGCGAGCCCGTACGGCGCAAAGGCTCTTCGCGTATCGGCAGATGCACCAGCGCGGCGCCCACGGCCAGCAGGATGTCGACGCTCCATATCCAGTCGTACGACCCGGTGGCCTCGAACACCTGGCCGCCCAGCCAGGCTCCCAGGAAGCCGCCGATCTGGTGCGAGAACATCACGATGCCGAAGAGCGTGGCCATGTTGGCCGGCCCGAAGAACTTCGCCACCAGGCCCGCGGTGGGTGGCACGGTGGACAAGAAGGTCAGCCCCATCACGGCGGAGAAGGCCAGCACGACCGCTCCGGACTTGGGCGCGAGCAGGAACACCAGCACGGCCAGCGCACGCGTGGCATAGACCAGTGACAGCAGCGACTTCATGCGCCAGCGGCCCATGGCCCAGCCCGCAGCCACGCTGCCCACGATGTTGAAAAGGCCGAGCAGGGCCAATGACCAACCCGCCCAGGCGGTGGGCAGCCCGCAG
>CAILKA010000020.1 GCA_903834645.1 uncultured beta proteobacterium | reverse complement strand
TCGAGAAGGCGCATGGGCATGGACCTGCTCAAGCAGGCCCTGGACAACACCGCCAGGCTGTCGACCTTCGTGCTCTTCATCCTGATCGGCTCGACCGTCTTCAGCTTCACCTTCAACGCGGCCGACGGCCACATCTGGGTGGAGCATCTCTTCGACGACATGCCTGGCGGCGCGCTGGGCTTCCTGATCGTCGTCAACGTGCTCGTCTTCATCCTGGGCTGCTTCATCGACTTCTTCGAGATCGCCTTCATCGTGATCCCGATCCTGGCGCCGGTGGCCGAGAAGATCCTGCCCGAGATGTTCCCCCCGGGCACCCCGGTGGACTCGATCATGATCTGGTTCGGGGTCGTGATCGCGATGAACCTGCAGACCTCCTTCCTCACGCCGCCCTTCGGCTTTGCACTCTTCTATCTGCGAAGCGTCGCAGCCAAGAAGGACTACAAGGACCGCATCACGGGCGAGACGATCCCGGCCGTGACCACGGCCCAGATCTACAAGGGCTCGATCGCCTTCATCATCCTGCAGATCATCATGGTGGCGGCGGTGATTGCCTTTCCCAAGCTCGTGATCGACGGCATCGACCAGGGCGTGAAGGTGGACGTGGACAAGGCGCTGGAGTCCCTGATGCAGCAGACGCCAGCCATGCCTGCGCTGCCCGGTGCGCCCGATCCGGCGGCTTCCACGCCGGCAGGCCTGGCGCCTGCAGCGCCCACCTCCGGCGGCCTGCCCGCCCCGGCTCCTGCGGCTGCACCGGCCGCGCAGGAAGACCCGATGAAGGCGCTGCTCGAAGCCGTCAAGGAAGACGCACAGAAGAAGAAGTAAGAGCGCAGCGCGACTGGCGCGCTCCCAAGCAGAAAGGCCCCGCAATGCGGGGCCTTCTCGTTTCCGGCCCTCCTGCTGCGGGGCCTGCCGGATCGACCGGCCCCGGCGGGCGGGGCCTGGTCATCGCTCGACTCGACTTACAGGCGCTGGCGCTGCATGAAGTTGTCGAAGCCGGCCTCGGAGAAGCGGAACCACAGGTTCGCATCGCGCTGGAAGGCGAGGTAGTCGTCGTAGACCTTCTTCCAGTTCGCGTTCTTGCCGCTGAGCTCGGCGTAGTGCTCGCGCGAGGCCCGGAAGGCCGCTTCCATCATGTCGTTCGGGAAGGCGAAGAGTTTGGCACCTTGCGAGACAAGCGTCTTCAGGGCCTGCGCGTTCTTGCCGTCGTACTTGGCCTGCATGTCGACGTGGGCATAGGCCGCCGCCGTCTCGATGATCGCCTTGTACTCGGCCGACAGCCCGTCGTAGGCCTTGGAGTTGACGTGCAGCTCGAGCATCGCACCGCCTTCCCACCAGCCCGGGTAGGCATAGTTCGGGGCGACCTTCACGAAGCCGAGCTTGAGGTCGTCGTACGGGCCCACCCACTCGGCGGCATCGATCGTGCCCTTCTCAAGGGCCTGGTAGATCTCGCCACCCGGGATGTTCTGCGGCACGCCGCCGATGCGCTCGACGATCCGGCCACCGAAGCCGCCCACGCGGAACTTGGTGCCGCGGAACTCGGCCAGGGACTTGATCTCCTTGCGGAACCAGCCGCCCATCTGCGAGCCCGTGTTGCCCATCGCGAAGTTCACGATGTTGTACTGGCGGTAGAAGTCGCGCATCAGCTTCAGGCCGTTGCCCTCGTAGTACCAGGCCGTGAGCTGGCGGCTGTTCATGCCGAAGGGAATGGCGCAGGCCAGCGCGAAGGTCTCGTCCTTGCCGAAGTAGTAGTAGGGCGCGGTGTTGGCCATCTCCACCGTGCCCTTGTCCACCGCGTCGATGGTGCCGAAGGCAGGCACCAGTTCGCCCGGGGCGTGCGTGGTGATCTGGAAGCGCCCGCCCGACAGTTCGCGCACCTTGGCGGCGAAGATGTCGTTCACGCCGAAGAGGGTGTCGAGCACCTTGGGGAAGCTGGAGGTCAGGCGCCAGCGCAGGTTGGCCTGCGCGTGCACCACCGCAGGCGCGACGCCAGCGGCGAGCACACCCGCCAGGCCGGCACCGTGAACGAATGAACGACGTTCCATCGTAGAACTCCTGAAGTTGGGAGGAAGGAGAGGGACTGCTGGATTCACCCGCTGCCTGCGGGAAAGGCGCGGCATTCTAGGCGCGACACCCCTGTGGGCCCTCCGGGGTTTTCCCCCGACGCAAGAGGGGCCTT
>CAILKA010000019.1 GCA_903834645.1 uncultured beta proteobacterium | reverse complement strand
CACCTACCTCGGCGAGCGCGGGGTGCGCCTGTCGGGCGGGCAGCGCCAGCGCATCAGCATCGCACGCGCGATGCTGAAGAACCCGCCGCTGCTGCTGCTCGACGAAGCCACGAGCGCGCTGGACGCCGAGAGCGAGCGCATGGTGCAGGCGGCGCTGGAGGCGGCCATGAGCGGGCGCACGACGATCGTGATCGCGCACCGCCTGGCCACCGTGCTGCGCGCCAACCGCATCGTCGTGATGGAGGAAGGCCGCATCGTGGACGTGGGCCGACACGAGGAACTCGTGGCGCGCGGGGGGCTTTACGCGCGCCTGGCGGCGATGCAGTTCGGGCACGGATAATCCGCGCCTTCACGTTGGAGAGCCCCGCCTTGAGCACCCGCCCTGTCCGCTCGCAGTACGAAGATTTCATGCGCCACGTGTTCGAGCACGGCGTGGCCAAGGGCGACCGCACCGGCACCGGCACGAAGAGCGTCTTCGGCCACCAGCTGCGCTTCGACCTGCGCGAGGGCTTCCCGCTCGTCACCACCAAGAAGGTGTTCTTCAAGGGGATCGCGCTGGAGCTGCTGTGGTTCCTGCGGGGCGACTCCAACGTGCGCTGGCTGCAGGAGCGCGGCTGCACCATCTGGGACGAGTGGGCACGCGAGGACGGCGACCTCGGCCCCGTCTATGGCGTGCAGTGGCGCAACTGGCCCGCACCCGACGGCGGCCATATCGACCAGATCGCCGAGGTGGTACGCCAGCTCAAGACGAACCCCGACTCGCGCCGCATCATCGTCAGCGCCTGGACCGTGGCCGACCTGCCGAAGATGGCGCTGATGCCCTGCCACGCCTTCTTCCAGTTCTACGTCGCGCCGCCCACCACCCCGGGCGCGCGCGGCACGCTCAGCTGCCAGCTCTACCAGCGCAGCGCCGATATCTTCCTGGGCGTGCCCTTCAACATCGCGAGCTACGCCCTGCTCACCCACATGCTGGCGCAGCAGTGCGAGCTGGAGGTGGGCGACTTCATCTGGACGGGCGGGGACTGCCACATCTACGCCAACCACGAGGAACAGGTGCGCACGCAGCTCGCGCGCACGCCCCACCCCTACCCGATGCTCAACATCCGGCGCAAGCCGGCCTCGATCTTCGAATACGAGTTCGAGGATTTCGAGATCCTCGAGTACCAGCACCACCCGGCGATCAAGGCGCCGGTGGCGGTGTAAGCGCCAGGCTGAGCCGCCGAGCCGCTGCCGCGGGCCGGCTCAGGGGCTGTCGTCCAGATCCGCCCCGTCCTCGCGCAAGGCCTGCTGCAGCACGGATGCCGCGCCCGGCGCTCGGGCATCGAAACCGCGTGTCATCGACAGCGCCGCCGCCGTCCCCGCCGCCTGACCCATCGCAAAGCACGGGCCGCTCACGCGAGCAGCCGCCTGGCCCAGGTGCGCCATCGAGGCGCAGCGGCCCGCGACAAAGAGGTTGTCCAGGCCCAGCGGCAGCAGCATGCGCAGCGGCAGGTGGTGGTAGGCGTTGTCCGAGTCACGCGTGAAGGCCCAGTCGATGCGGCCTTCGGCGTGCACCTCCATGGGCCAGCCGTTGAGGCCGATCACGTCATCGAAGCGCGCACCGGAGAGCACATCCTCGCCCGTGAGCACGTAGTCGCCGTGGATGCGGCGCGACTCGCGCACGCCCACCTGGGCGGGCAGCGCGAGCAGCTCTGCGCGCTCGAAGCCGGGCACCTCGGCACGCAGGAAGCGCAGGTACTCGACGATCTGGCGCCGGCCCTCGAGCTCGGCGGCGCTGAGCTCGGTCGCATCCAGCGCGTTCGCGGCCCGGCCGTCGGCCGCAGCGAGCTGCGTCACGTTGGCGCGCCACTCGGCCGGGTTCTTCTGCGGGCGCAGGATCGCGCCGCGGCGGCCGAACCGGTAGCGGTCGCTCGCAGCCTGCATGAGCCTGTCAATGGCGGAGAACTCGCCCACGGCGGCCAGCGCCCGGGGCGCATCGACGCTGCCGATGCGTGCCATCGTGCTCGGGTAGAGCGCGCTCCCGGCTCCGTCGCCGTAGTCCCACGGCACGCCGGCGTGATGCGCAAGATCGCCATCGCCCGAAGCGTCGACGAACATGCGTGCGCGCAGCGCGCGCCGGCCCTCGCGCGTCTCCAGCAGCAGCGCATCGATGCGGCGCGGGGCCGCCATCACGGCGCCTGCTGCGAGCGCGTGGAAGACGATCTGCACGCCCGCAGCCTCGAGCATCTCGTCGGCCGCGCATACATAGGCCGGGATGTCGTAGCTGCGCACACGGATGCGGCCCTGCATGCCGTCCTGCGGCGCGTTCAGGCCGCCGAGGCGGTCGATGCGCGCGAGCAACTCGTCGACGACGCCTCGCACGAGCCCTTGCATCTCGCCGTGGCGCCGTCCGTACAGCCCGGCGAAGTTCGTGACGCCGCCGGCCGTGCCCATGCCCCCGAGGAAGCCATAGCGCTCCACGAGCACGGTGCGTGCCCCGCGCCGCGCGCCCGCCACTGCGGCGGCGAGCCCGGCCGGCCCGCCGCCGAGCACCACGAGGTCCGCCTCGCCCAGCAGCGGCGTGCGCCGCGCCTGCTCATGAACCGCGTTCATGGCCGCGCCAACACTCAGTTCGTCGTGATGCCCTGGGCGGTGATGATGCCGCCGAGCACGCGCGCCTCGGTCTCGACGCGGGCGCGCATCGCCTCCGCCCCCGTGCCCTGGGCCTGCCAGCCAGCGGCCAGCAGCTTGTCGCGCACTTCAGCCGAGCGCAGCAGCGCCGGCACGTCGCGCGCCAGGCGCTCGCGCGCGGCAGCCGCCAGCCCCGTCGGGCCGACGACAGCCGTCCACACCTCGAGGTCCTCGAGCGCCACGCCCATCGTGTTCAGCGGCTCCACGCCCGGGGCCAGCGGGCTGCGCGGGCCCGTGACGCCGATCACCTTGACCTTCCCTTCCTTGGCCTGCGGCAGCGCGATACCCGGCGGCATCAGGCCCATCTGCACCTGCCCGCCGATGAGCGCCGTGATCACGGCCGGGTTGCCGTTGT
>CAILKA010000018.1 GCA_903834645.1 uncultured beta proteobacterium | reverse complement strand
CGAAAGCCATAGCGCATGTAGAAGGCCAGCAGCGCCTGGGCGCGCAGCGGCTCCAGCGCCAGCGCATCGAGCCCGGGCCAGCCTGGCACGCAGGCAGAGAGGTCGCAGTCGGTCTTCACGGTGACGAGCCGGCGGCCCGTGGGCAACCAGTCGAGCGCGCGGCGCAGGTTCTCGCCCGTGGCCCCGGTGAGGGCTGCCGCGCGGGCCATCACACCGTCGAGCGAGCCGTGTTCGGCGAGCCACTTCGCCGCCGTCTTCGGTCCCACCTTCTCCACGCCAGGCACGTTGTCCACCGTGTCGCCCACGAGCGCGAGGTAGTCGACGATCAGCCGCGCAGGCACGCCGAACTTGGCCTGCACGGCGGCCTCGTCGAGCGTCTCGCCGGTCATCGTGTTGATGAGCCGTACCTGCGGCGTGACGAGCTGCGCCAGGTCCTTGTCGCCCGTGGACACCACCACCTGGTGCCCGCCTGCCTCACCCTGGCGCGCCAGTGTGCCGATGACATCGTCGGCCTCCACGCCCGACACCTCCAGCACCGGCCAGCCCAGCAGCCGCACCACCTCGTGGATCGGCTCGATCTGGCGGGCCAGGTCCTCGGGCATGGGGGGGCGGTGCCCCTTGTAGTCGGGGTAGATCTCGTGGCGGAAGGTGTCGCCCTTGGCATCGAAGACGCAGGCCGCATGCTCGGCCGGGAAGTCCTCGCGCAACCGCTTCAGCATCGCCACCATGCCGTGGATGGCACCCGTGGGGAAGCCGTCGGGCGAGCGCAGGTCGGGCATTGCGTGGTACGCACGGTACAGGTAGCTCGAGCCGTCGACGAGCAGCAGGGTGGGGCGTTCAGGCATGCGCACATTGTGCGCCGCATAGAATCCGGCGATGACTGTCTGGCGCACTCGCATGATCGTCCTGGTGCCCGCGCTGGCGTTCGCGCTGGCCGTGCCGGCGAGCGCCGTCGCGCAGGCCGGTGCCGATGCGAACCGGGCAGCCACCCAGGCGCCCGCGCGGCACGCGCCCCAGGCGGCCTCCCGCGTGCAGGGCGCGGCGAGCGCCTCGGTGCCTGCCACGCCACCAGCCCCCGCCGCTGACGGACCGGCTCGCGAACCTCTGGCCGCGTGGCACATCGCCGAGGACGAGCACGTGCGCGTGCAGGAGTTGCGCGTGCGCGGCGAGAGCCGCCACATCACGGTGCATCCCAAGCTCCCGGGTACCCGTCCCTACGAGATCGCGCCGGCCAGCGGCGCACTCGACC
This sequence comes from uncultured beta proteobacterium, assembly GCA_903834645.1. Taxonomy (GTDB): domain Bacteria; phylum Pseudomonadota; class Gammaproteobacteria; order Burkholderiales; family Burkholderiaceae_C; genus Rubrivivax. The sequence continues at coordinate 1,231 of CAILKA010000018.1, read as the reverse complement.
CCTCGCAGCGTGGCCGGCGCGCGCCGGGCACGAGCCAGTGGCGCCTGCTGGACTTCTAGCCCGGTGGCGGTCTACACCCAAGTCGCCTTCGAGGAGGCGGATGCCCTGTTCCGCCGACTTGGCCTGCAGGAGCTCACCGAGCTGCGCGGCATCCGCTCAGGCATCGAGAACACCAATTACTACGCCACCACGCCCGCCGGGCAGTGGGTGCTGACCCTCTTCGAGCGGCTCTCGCGCGCACAGCTTCCCTATTACCTGGAGCTGATGCGGCACCTGGCGCGGCGCGGCATCCCTGTTCCTGCGCCCCAGCCGGGGCCCGACGGCAGCCTCGTGCACGAGGTCGCGGGCAAGCCGGCGGCGGTGGTCACGCGCCTGCCCGGCAGCCACCGGCTCGCGCCCGGCCCCCGGCAGGTGGAGCAGGTGGGCGCCACGCTCGCGCGGATGCACTGCGCCGGGGCCGACTTTGCGCTGCACCAGCCGCACCTGCGCGGGCTCGCCTGGTGGATAGAGGTGCTGCCCGCGGTCCTGCCGCACGTGAGCGCGGCGCAGGCCGTGCTGCTGCGCGAGGAGCTGGCCTTCCAGCGTTCGCTGCACGACAGTGCGGCAGGCCAGGCGCTGCCGCGCGGCCCGGTGCACGCCGATCTCTTTCGCGACAACGCGATGTTCGACGACACGTCGGGCGAAGACCGGCTGTGCGGCTTCTTCGACTTCTACTTCGCCGGCACCGATGCGCTGCTCTTCGACGTGGCCGTGTGCCTGAACGACTGGTGCATCGACCATGCAAGCGGCCGGCTCGACGAGGCGCTTGCCGGGCCGTTCCTGCGCGCCTACCACGCCGAGCGCCCGCTCGCGAGCGTGGAGGCGCGCCTGCTGCCCGCCCTGCTGCGCGCAGCGGCGCTGCGCTTCTGGCTGTCGCGGCTGTGGGATTGGCACCTGCCGCGCCAGGCCGCCCTGCTCCAGCCCAAGGATCCGTCGCATTTCGAGCGCGTGCTGCGCGATCGGATCGACAATCCGTGGCATCCGCCGCTTTGAGCCGCAAGCGCCCGCCACGACCCGCCCACCACCCCCATGGCCCTCTCGCTCAAGACCGTCCCCCCGTTGCACGGCGCGCACTGGGTGCGTGACGGCTTTCGCCTCTTCGGACGCCACCCGCTGGCCTTCAGCTCGTTCTTTGTCGGGTTCTTGCTGGCCATGCTCGTGAGCACGCTCGTCCCGGTGGTGGGCTCCCTTG
>CAILKA010000017.1 GCA_903834645.1 uncultured beta proteobacterium | reverse complement strand
GCTCGCGCCGCGCCGCCGCCTCCCCCTTGCCCATGAGCCGGTTGAGAAGCTCCGCCACCCCCTGCGGCCCCTGCGGCCCGAAGGCCACCTGCAGTAGCCTGCGCGTGTCGGGGTTGAGCGTCGTCTCCCACAGCTGCTCGGCACTCATCTCGCCCAGGCCCTTGAAGCGGCTGATGCTCCAGCCGCTCTCGCGCGCGCCTTCCTTGCGCAGCTTGTCGAGCGTGGCCTGCAGCTCGCCTTCGTCGAGTGCGTAGAGCTTGGCCGCGGGCTTGCGCCCGCGCGCCGGCGCATCCACGCGAAAGAGCGGCGGCTTGGCCACGTACACGTGGCCGCGCTCGATCAGCCGCGGGAAGTGGCGGAAGAAGAGCGTGAGCAGCAGCACCTGGATGTGCGAGCCGTCCACGTCGGCGTCGCTGAGGATGCATACCTTGCCGTAGCGCAAGCCGGACAGGTCGGGCTCGTCGGCGGGGCCATGCGGGTCCACGCCGATGGCCACCGCGATGTCGTGGATCTCGGTGTTGGCAAAGAGCCGGTCGCGCTCCACGTCCCACGAATTGAGCACCTTGCCGCGCAGCGGCAGGATGGCCTGCGTCTCCTTGTCGCGCCCCATCTTGGCGCTGCCGCCGGCGGAGTCGCCCTCCACCAGGAACACCTCGTTGAGCGTGGTGTCGCGGCTCTCGCAATCGGTGAGCTTGCCGGGCAGCACGGCCACGCCCGAGCCCTTGCGCTTTTCCACCTTCTGGCCCGCACGCTGGCGCGCCTGGGCCTGGCGGATCACGAGCTCGGCGAGCTTCCTGCCGTGCTCCACGTGCTGGTTGAGCCACAGCTCGAGCGTCGGCCGCACGAAGTTGGAAACCAGGCGCAGTGCGTCGCGGCTGTTGAGTCGCTCCTTGGTCTGGCCCTGGAACTGCGGATCGAGCACCTTGGCAGAGAGCACGAAGCTCGCACGCGAGAAGACGTCCTCGGGCATCAGCTTCACGCCCTTGGGCATGAGCGCGTGCAGCTCGATGAAGCCCTTGATCGCGGCAAAGAGCCCTTCCTTCAGGCCTGCCTCGTGCGTGCCGCCGGCCACCGTCGGGATGAGATTCACGTAGCTCTCGCGCAGCGACTGGCCTTCCTCGGTAAAGGCCACGCACCAGGCCGCGCCCTCGCCCTCGGCGATGTTCTCGGCCTCCTGGCCGCTGGCGTACTGCGCGCCCTCGAAGAGCGGGATCACGGCGTCGGCAGGCAGTCCCTGCTGAAGATAGTCGCGCAAGCCTCCCTGGTACAGCCAGGTGAGGGTCTCGGCCTCCTTCGAGCCGGCCTTCTCCACCGCCAGCGTGACCGTGACACCCGGCATCAGCACGGCCTTGCTGCGCAGCAGGTGCACGAGCTCGGCGCGCGGCAGTTCCACGCTCTCGAAGTAGCGCGCGTCGGGCCACACGCGCACGGATGTGCCCTGGCGACGCTCGCTGCCCGTGCGCGGGCGCACTTTCAGCGACTCGATCACGTCCCCGCCGGAGAAAGCCAGGCTCGCCACCTGCCCCTCGCGCCACACCGTCACCTCCAGGCGGCGCGCCAGCGCGTTGGTCACGCTCACGCCCACGCCGTGCAGGCCGCCGGAGAAGCTGTAGGCGCCGCCCGAGCCCTTGTCGAACTTGCCCCCCGCGTGAAGCCGCGTGTAGACGATCTCCAGCACCGGCACGCCCTCTTCAGGGTGCAGGCCGAAGGGGATGCCGCGGCCGTCGTCGTCCACGCTCACCGAGCCATCGGCGTGCAGCGTCATGCCGATGCGCCGCCCGAAGCCGGCCAGCGCCTCGTCGGCCGCGTTGTCCACCACCTCCTGCACGACGTGCAGCGGGTTGTC
>CAILKA010000016.1 GCA_903834645.1 uncultured beta proteobacterium | reverse complement strand
GCCGGGCCTGGAGGTGGCCGACAGGCGCCTGGGCCTGCCCGATCTCGGCACCGTGGACGTCTCGCTCTACGTGGCGCGTGGCCGGCTCGCCTCGCCCGCGGTGGCGAGCCTGGCGGAACTGCTGCGCGAGCGGCTCGCGCTACGCATCCTCGAACTCGAGGCCCACACGCCGCCCGAGGCGTTCACCCGGCGCGGGCGCAGGCGCTTCGGGGTGAAGCCGGCGGTGCAGCTCAGTCCGGGGCTCTGACGCACCGGGCAGCGTTCCGGGCCGGTCTGCCGGACCCCCGGGCCGGCTCACACGAACCGAAACCCGAAACGCCCGAGGGCTCCGTAGTCGGCCTCGAACACATCACCGGTCCTGGCGGCCACCGGCCGCGTGAAGGAGCCCGCCAGCACGATCTCGCCGGCCTGCAGACGCTCCCCCCAGGGCGCGAGCTTCATGGCCAGCCACGCCACACCGATGGCCGGGTGGCCTTGCACGCCCGCGGCCAGGCCCGTCTCCTCGACCACGCCGTTTTGCCGCAGCACGGCGCCGCACCAGGGCAGGTCGACCTGATCGGGCTTCACGCGCCGGCCGCCCAGGATGATCCCGGCGTTGGCGGCGTTGTCGCTGATCGTGTCCTGGACCTTGCGCATCGCCTTCGTGTGCCGGTCGAACTGCTCGATGCGTGCGTCGATGATCTCGATGGCGGGCGTGACCCAGTCGGTGGCAGCCAGCACGTCGTCCACCGTGACATGCGGGCCCTGCAGGTCGCGCCCGAGGATGAAGGCAAGTTCCACCTCCACGCGCGGGGCGATGAAGCGCGTTGCCGGGATGTCCCCGGGCTCGAAGAGCATGTCGTCGAGCAGCGTGCCGTAGTCGGGCTCGCTGATCTGGCTGGCCAGCTGCATCGCCCGCGACGTCAGGCCGATCTTGTGGCCGATCACGCGCCGGCCCTCGGCCAGCTTCATGGCGACCCACGCGCGCGACACCGCGTACCCATCTTCGAGGGTCATGCCAGGGTGGCGCTTGGAGAAGTGCTCCACTTGCACGCGCGAGCGCTCGCTGTGGTGCAGCTCGCGTGCGAGCGTGTCGATGAGTGCGGGTTCGAGCGGCATGCGGGTGGAAGTGTTGCGTGTGCGTGGCGGGCTCTGCGCGGCCGTCAACTGCCCGCGTGTGCCGCCTCGGTCAGCCGGATGCCCGCGCGGCGCAGGCCCGACACGATCGCCTTGAGCGAGGCCGTGACGATGTTGGCGTCCTGGCCCACGCCGTACAGCGCGCGCTCGCCGATGCGCAGCTCGAGGTAGGCCACCGCCAGGGCGTTGGCGCCCGCGCCCACCGAGTGCTCGTGGTAGCCCAGCACCTGGATGGGCTCGCCCGCGTGCGTGCTCACCCCCTGGCAGAAGGCGTCGATCGGGCCGTTGCCACGGCCGCGGAGCTCCAGGGCCTGGCCGCTGAAGCTCACCTGTGCCTGCAGCGTGACCTGTCCCGCTTCCTCCTGCACCACCTGCGGCCGCACGCGCACGTCGTCGATGCCGTACTCGCGCTGGAAGATGGCCCAGATGTCGGCGGCCGTCTGCTCCGTGCCGGAGGCGTCCATCACCTGCTGCACGACCTGGCTGAACTCGATCTGCAGCCGTCTCGGGAGCTCCAGCCCGTACTCGGTCTCCAGCAGGTACGCGATGCCGCCCTTGCCCGACTGGCTGTTGACGCGGATCACGGCCTCGTAGCTGCGGCCCACGTCCTTGGGGTCGATGGGCAGGTAGGGCATGTCCCAGAGGTCGCTTTCCTGGCGGGCG
>CAILKA010000015.1 GCA_903834645.1 uncultured beta proteobacterium | reverse complement strand
TTGGCCATCACGCTGGCCCACGGCATCAGCGTGGCCTCCTGGAACACGAAGCTCAGCCGGTGGCCGGTGGACTCGACGTCGGCCACGGGCTTGCGCCACAGCAGCAGCCGCCCGTCGCTCGGCGCGAGCAGGCCGGCGACCATCTTGAGCAACGTGCTCTTGCCACAGCCCGAGGGGCCGAGCAAGGTGATGAACTCCCCCTCCTGGACGGTGAGGTTGACAGGCAGCAGGGCCTGCGTCCCGTTGGGGTAGGTCTTCTCGACCGAGAGGACCTCGACGGCGGGAATGTCGCTCATGTGCGTGGGTGCGGAAAGAAGGAGCCGACGGGCCGACGCCGGCCCGTCGCAGGCATCAGCCTCAGGGCATCACCTTGATGTTGCGCACGAACTCGGTCGTGTAGGTCTTCTTGAGATCGACCTTGGCCGGATCGAGCAGCTTCATCGCCACCATCATGTCGTAGGTCTTCTTCATGCGCTCGTCGGTGATCACCCCGATGCCCAACTTCGCGGCGTCGCCACCCATCACCATGCCCGTTTCCTTGAGCATCTTGATGCCGTGGGCGATCTTGTCGTCGGTCATGTTCGGGTTGTCCTTCTTGATCAGCGCATTGGCCGGCGCCGAGTCACCCGTGAGGTAGGTCTTCCAGCCTTCCATCGTCGCCTTGACGAAGGCGGCCACGGCTTTCGGGCGCTCCTTGACGGTCTTCTCGGTGCACACGATGGTGGTGGAGTACGGGGGCCAGCCATGATCGGAGAGCAGGAACACGCTCGGCTTGAACTTGGCCTGCTGCTCGATGGCGTAGGGCTCGCTCGAGAGATAGCCCTGCTGCACGAGGTTCTTGTCGGCGATGAAGGGCTGGATGTTGAAGGTGTAGGGCCGCGCCTGAGAATCCTGCAGGCCGTAGGTGGTCTTCAGCCAGGGCCAGTAGGAGGTGTTGGCCGCACTCGAGATGAGGATCGTCTTGCCCTTGAGGTCCTCCATCTTGTTGACCACGCCCGGGTGGCCGATCAGCACCTGAGGATCCTTCTGGAACGAGGCGGCCACCGTCACGGTGTTGATGCCGTTTTCCCAGCCTTTCATGGTCTGGACGTCGTAGCCCATGAAGCAGTCGACCTGCCCGGCAGCCAGCAGCTGCATGCCGTTGACCTGCGGGCCGCCCATGCGGATCGTCACGTCCAGGCCTTCCTTCTTGTACAGACCCGTGGCCAGTGCCTGGTAGTAGCCGCCGTGCTCGGCCTGCGCGTACCAGTTGGTGAGGTAGCTGAACTTCTCCTGGGCCTGCGCCGAGGCGGCACCCAGGATCAGGGCCAGCGAAAAGGCGACTTTGCGTGGTGCGGTGAGGGACATGAACGCTCCTGGTGGGGGGAGGGACGGGGAAATTCCTGACCGGGACTGGACCGGACCCGCGCTCAGGTGCAAGCCTCGTGCCACGGTTGCGGGCACCCGCCGGCGGCCAGGCGCCGCACCGCCGCGGCGCCTTCGATCGCCCGCGCCGGCGTCACCCGCCGGTGGCGCCAGGATTGTGAAAGCGTGAGGCATCAAGCCCCCAAAACATCGCCATTCTGGTGCAGTTTGCCCCAGGTTTGTGCATCACGCTCGATCCAGCGCGCCTGGTGCAGTTCGGTGATCCCGCGCGCCCAGCTCTCCGCCAGGGAGTCGAGGATCGCCTGGCCCTGCTCGGGCGTGGCAGGCAGTGGGTCGCCGATCACGCCGGTTTCGCCGAAGTCGCGAGCCGACCAGGCAGCGGCCGGCCGGCCGTCGGGCGCCAGCGTCGGGCAGGGAAACTCGGGCGGGTAGTTGGCCACCGCGTGCGCCATGCGCACGGTGTCGGGCGCCAGCGCCATCATGATCGCGGTCTCGGCGTGGCCGGCGTGCATCGCCAGGCTCTTCTCCTTGTCGGAGAGGTAGCGTCCGGCCACGTGCGGCACGCGCCACGTGAAGTGCGGGACCACGACATAGTCGCCATGGCGCAGGCGCAGCTCGCGCGCGGCCATCTCCATCACTTGCGGCTGCCCGCCGTGACCGTTGACGATCAGCAGCTTGCGAAAGCCCGAGCGGTACACCGACTCGCCGATCTGGATCACCGTCTCCTGCAGCGTCGGGCCATCGAGCGTCACGGTCCCAGGGAAGTGCAGGTGCTCCTCGCTCTTGCCGTACGTGATCGGGGGCAGTGCATAAGCTGGCACCGAATCGGGCAGCCGGGCCAGGGCATGCCCGACCACACCGGCGGCAATGGCGGTGTCCACCGAGCATGGCAGGTGCGGACCATGCTGCTCGATGCTGCCGGCAGGCAGCACGATGACAGTGTTGGCCCTGTCGGGCAGCGCCGCGATCTGGGTCCAGCTGAGGTAGGGCAGGAATCGTGGGGGCGGGCAGTAGCCGTGCAGCATCAGGAGGCTCCGGTCGGTATGGCAGGCGTGACGTCTCAGGGACGGGGCAGCGGCACGTAGGCCGTGGCTTCGACCTCGACCAGGATGTCGGGCGTAGGCAGCATCGCGCTCACCTCCACCACCGTCGACGCGGGGGGCTCGCCCGGGAAGAAGTGCTTGCGCACGCGGCTGTAGTGCGGGAAGTGGTCGAGGTTCCTGAAGTACTGGACGAGCTTGAAGACGTCGTCCATGCGCCCGCCCGCTGCCTCGACGGTGGCGCGGATGCGGTCGAGCACGAACCAGCTCTGCGCGAGGATCGGGCCTTCCTTGATGTCGGTGGAGAACTCGCCCGTCTCCCCCAGCAGCGTGCGCGCATGCGCCGGGATGTCGGCATAGCCGCGCACGATCGTGCGCGTGGAGGGCTCCACCGCGATGACACCCGACAGGAAGATGAAGTCGCCGGCCCTCCGCCAGGCAGCGTAGCGGGCAAGAGGCTGCGCGGTGCCGGCGGGCGCGGGCGCGGCGGAACGGTCGGCAGGGCTGGCTGGCGGGAGGGGCATCTGCATACGTCAAGCCTACACCCCCGCCCGTGGCCGCTGCCCGCGCGCCGTCCATGCCGGACGCTCGCGCGGGGTCTACAGGCGGCTCAGTCGGCCTGCTTGCGCAGGAACGCCGGGATCTCGATCTCGTCCATGCCGGTTCCGGACAGCGCCTCGACCTTCGTGCGCGCGCTGCGCCAGACGCTGGGCACCTGGAGACCGCCATAGTCGGTGGCCGTGGGGGCCACGGTGGGCGCACCACCGCCTGCCGCCGCGCCCATCCCGACCGGGGACATCGGCGCCATCGCGGCCGTGGGGGACGCGTGGGCCGTGGCCGGAGCCAGGGGCGAGGCGTCGTAGGTGCCTGTGCGCTGCAGGGGCTGCGGCTGCGGAGCAGGAGGCGTCACGACCGTCAGCTCCGCCGGCGCCCGGCGGGCGGCGGCAGCGCCCAGGCCGGTGGCGATCACGGTGACGCGCATCTTGTCGCCCAGGCTCTCGTCGAAGGCGGCCCCAAAGATGATCGTGGCGTCTTCGGCGGCATACAGACGGATCGTGTCCATCGCGATCTGGCTCTCGCGCAGCTTGAGCGAGGTGCGCGAGGCGGCGATCAGCACCAGCACCCCGCGCGCGCCCGAGAGGTCGATGCCCTCCAGCAGCGGGCAGGCCACGGCCGCCTCGGCCGCCTTCTTCGCGCGGTCCGGGCCCACCGCCGAGCCGGTGCCCATCATCGCCTTGCCGGGCTCGCTCATGACCGTCTTGACGTCTTCGAAGTCGACGTTGACGAGGGCGTCCATGTGGATGATGTCGCTGATGCCCCCGACGGCGTTCTTGAGCACGTCGTTGGCCTGGGCGAAGGCAGCCTCCTGCGTCACGTCGTCGCCGAGCACCTCCAGCAGCTTTTCGTTGAGGATGACGATGAGGGAGTCGACGTTGGCCTCGAGCTCGGCCACGCCCTGGTCGGCCTGACGGCGCCGGCGTTGCCCCTCGAAGTCGAAGGGCTTGGTGACCACGCCCACCGTCAGGATCCCCATCTCGCGCGCCACTTGCGCCACGATGCTGGCCGCACCCGTGCCGGTGCCGCCGCCCATGCCGGCGGTGATGAAGAGCATGTTCGCGCCGTCGACGGCCTCGCGGATGCGGTCCACCGCTTCCGCGGCAAGCGCCCGGCCGACCTCAGGCTTGCCCCCGGCACCCCGGCCCGTGCTGCCCAGCTGCACGAGAGTGCCCGCCGCGCTGCGGTTCAGGGCTTGAGCGTCGGTGTTGGCCACGATGAACTCGACGCCCTGCACGCCGTTGTCGATCATGTGGGTCACGGCGTTGCCTCCGCCGCCACCCACGCCGATCACCTTGATCCGCGTGCCCTGGTCGAACTCCTCGATCATCTCGATGGCCATCGTGTACTCCTTGCCTTCAAAGCAGTTGCCGTTGCCTCTACATCACCCGGACCGTGCGCTGCTGTCCTTCGACCTTGTCCGCGCACCGTCCCCCTTGAAACCTTGTGTCCTCAGCCGCTAGAAATTGCCCAGGATCCAGTCCTTGGCACGCGTGATCACCGTCTTCACCGAGCCCGCCTGGCGGGCGGCCTTGGCGCCGCGCCCACGTGCCAGGCGTGCCTCCTCGAGCAATCCCATCACGGTGGCCGAGCGCGGGCTGGCCACCATGTCGGACAGCGGGCCTGCATAGATCGGCAGGCCGCGGCGCACCGGCTTGAGGAAGATGTCCTCGCCGAGCTCGACCATGCCGGGCATGACCGCCGCGCCGCCGCACAGCACGATGCCGCTGGACAGCCGCTCCTCGTAGCCGCTGTCGCGAATCACCTGGTGCACGAGCGTGTAGATCTCCTCCACCCGCGGCTCGATCACGCCCGAAAGGGCCTGCCGGCTGAGCAGGCGCGGTGCCCGGTCGCCCAGGCCCGGCACCTCGACCTGGCCCGCCGGATCGGCCAGCAGCTGCTTGGCCACCCCGTGCTCGACCTTGATCTCCTCGGCGTCCTTGGTGGGCGTGCGCAGCGCCATCGCGATGTCGCTCGTGATGAGGTCGCCCGCGATCGGGATCACCGCCGTGTGGCGCACCGAGCCCTCGGTGTAGATCTGCACATCGGTGGTGCCGGCGCCGATGTCCACGAGCGCCACACCCAGCTCCTTCTCGTCTTGCGTGAGCACGGCGTTGGCGCTCGCGCTGTGGTTGAGCACCAGGCTCTCCACCTCCAGGCCGCAGCGGCGCACGCACTTGAGGATGTTCTCGGCGGCGCTCTGCGAGCCGGTCACGATGTGGACCTTGACCTCCAGGCGGCTGCCGCTCATGCCGATCGGCTCCTTGACCTCGTGGCCGTCGATCACGAACTCCTGCGGCTCCAC
>CAILKA010000014.1 GCA_903834645.1 uncultured beta proteobacterium | reverse complement strand
GGCGCCGTGGTGCACGATCTGGCCTCGGTCCATGACGATGACTCGTTCTGAAAACGACAACGCCAGAGAGGTGTGCTGCTCAACCAGGATTAAGGCCATTTCGCCCCGGTCCCGGATTTGCTCAAGCGCTTGAAAGACCTGCTCGACGATGACCGGCGCCAGGCCCTCGGTGGGCTCGTCCATCACGAGCAGCCGCGGCTCGAGCAGCAGCGCGCGGCCGATGGCCAGCATCTGCTGCTCGCCGCCGGAGAGCTGCGAGCCGCCGTTGCCCTTGCGCTCGGCCAGGCGCGGGAACATCGCATAGACGCGATCGACCTCGCGGCGGTGCCGCGCCACCAGGCGCAGCGTCTCGTCCACCGTGAGCGAGGGCCACACGCGCCGGCCCTGCGGCACGTAGGCGATGCCCAGCCGCGTGATGCGGTGCGGGGCCAGGCCCAGCAGCTCCTGGCCGGCCAGGCGCACGCTGCCGCGCGCGGGCACGAGCCCGGTGATCGCGTTGCACAGCGTCGTCTTGCCCATGCCGTTGCGCCCGACGATGCCCAGCACGCCACGCTCGAGCGTGAGGCTCACGTCCTGCAGCGCGTGTGCGCGGCCGTAGTGCACGTCCAGGCCCTGCACGACGAGCAGCGGTGCGGCCGGGCCGGCGCCGCGGGCACCGCCTTCGGCCGGGCGTTCGCGCCGCCAGGCCATCAGTGGTGCCCTCCCATGTAGATGGCCTGGACCTGGCTGTCGGACTCGATCTCGGCGGGCGTGCCCGTGCGCAGCACGCGGCCGTTGTGCATCACGGTCACGCGCTCGGAGACCTTCAGGGCAATGTCCAGGTCGTGCTCGATGATGACGAAGCTCATGTGTGCCGGCAGCGAGACGAGCAGTGCCACCAGCTCGCGCCGCTCCGCCGGCGACAGCCCCGCGGCCGGCTCGTCGAAGAGGATCAGGCGCGGCGCGCCGGCCAGCGCCATGCCGATCTCGAGCTGGCGCTGCTGGCCGTGCGCGAGGTTGGCCACCGGCTCGTTGGCGATGTGCGCAAGCCGCACACGCTCGAGCAGGTCCTCGGTGGCCAGCCGGGAAGGATGCGCGGCCGACGGCCGCCACATCCCGAAGCGGCCACTGGCCACGCCCCGCACGGCCAGGAAGAGGTTGTCGCGCACCGACAGGTCGCGAAAGAGCAGCGAGGACTGGTACGTGCGCCGCAATCCCTTTCGGATGCGCTCGTGCGGCGGCAGCGCCGTGATGTCCTCGCCAAAGAATTCGATCCGCCCGGCAGTGGGCGGGAAGTCCCCGGTGATGGCGTTGAAGAGGGTCGTCTTGCCCGCGCCGTTGGAGCCGAGGACGGCGTACTTCTGCCCGGCCGCCACGGCGAACGACACCTCGTCCACCGCGCGCAGCGCTCCGAAGGCCCGCGTCACACCGTGCAACACGAGGGCGTCGGAGGACGCCAGCGGAGCGCGCGCACCGGTCGCGCCCGCGCCAGCCGCCGAGGCTGCTGCGCGGGAAGCACCGGTGCGCGAGGTGATGGAGGCCATCGGAACAGGCAGGAGCAATCGTGCCGCGAGTGGACCTGCCTCAGGGGCAGTTTGGTACGTCGCGCGAGCCCATCTGGAACTCCTCCTTCTTCATGCCCAGCATCTGGTCGACGTTGTCGACCTTGCGCAGCACGCGTGTGGTGAGCTCGCCCTTGCTGTCCTTGACCACCTCGGTCACGAAGGTCGTGCCGATCGCCTGGCGGTTGGCATCCAGCCGCACGGTGCCGGTGGGCATCTTCAGCTCAAGCTTGGACAGCGCCTCGCGATACTTCGCCTGACCGCCGGAGAGGTCACCCTTGACCTGGTCGAGGGCGTCCAGCGCGGCCTTCATGTTCGTGTAGTAGACAAGCGCGAACAGGCTCGGGCTGGGGTAGCCGCCGGCCGACACCGGATAGTTCTTCTGATAGTCGGCGACGAAAGCCTTCCAGTCGGCGCCGTCGAAGGTGTCGGCGTAGGGGCCGGCAGAGATGGTGCCCACCAGCGAGTCACGCCGCTTGCCGCGGTAGTTCAGCACGTCCTGGCTGACGGTGATGGAGCCACCCATCATCGGCTTGTCGCCGCCTGCGGCCTCGTACTGGTTCAGGAAGTTCACTGCGTCTGCGCCACCCAGCACCACGAGCAGAGCGTCCACGTCCTTCGGGATGCGCGCGATCACCGAGGAGTAGTCCTTTCCGCCCAGCGGTACCCAGGCCTTGGTCGGCACCTTGCCGCCCAGGCGGCAGAACTCCGCCATGAAGCCCTGCACCTGCGAGTACGGGAAGGCGTAGTCCTCGGCAATGACCATCACGCGCTTGTAGCCCTTGTCCATGGCCGCCTTGCCCAGGCCCACCATCCACTGCGCACCCTCGGTGTTAAAGCGGAAGAAGTTGGTGCTCGGGTTGACGAGCGTGGTGGCCTGCGCGCCCGAGCCGCCATTGATGAAGGTCATGTTGGGCTGGGTCTTGGCGTAGTCCTTGACCGCAATGCCCTCGCCGCCAGAGAGTGGGCCGACGACGACGTCGACCTTGTCCTGCTCCACGAGCTTGCGCACGGCGTTCACCGCCACGTCGGGGTTGGCGTTGGAGGAGGCGCGCACCATCTCGATGCGGCGCCCGGCCACCATGCCGCCTCGCTGCTTGATGGCCAGTTCGGCGCCACGCATGCCGTCGGCACCACCTGCGGCAAATGGCCCTTCGAGCGTGGCCAGCACGCCGATCTTGATCGGAGCACCCTGCTGTGCCCAGGCCGTTCCCGCGACGGCAGCCCACGCTGCTGCGCCCACCATCGAGCGAACCCAGATCCGTTTCGTTACCTTCACTGTCGTCTCCTTGCAGAAATGCGCTCAGTGGCGCGGGGTTGTCGTCACGGGAGCCTGGACCGCCTGGTCCGGGCCGAAGCGCGCACGCAGCTTGGCCCACAGCCCGAGCAGCCCGTCGGGTGAGAACAGCACGATGGCGAGGAAGACCACGCCGATCACCAGGTTGAAGCGCTCGCGGTCGACGACGTCGATCGCGAAGGTCTGCAGCAGCACGAACACGGCGGCGCCGAGGAAGGCCCCGATCGGATGACGCATGCCGCCCAGCACGGCCATCACGAGGATGTTGATCTGCCAGCCGGTGTTGACCGAGCCCGGGGAGATCAGGCCGTTGTACCAGACGAGAAGCACGCCGCCCACTGCGGCAAGCAGCCCGGCAAAGGCATAGGCCGCCACGCGGTGCGCCACCACATGAAAGCCCAGTGCCGCCATGCGCCTCGGGTTGTCGCGCACGCCCTGGAGCGCAATGCCAAAGGGCGTGCGCACCAGCCACTTCACGGCCAGGTATCCCGTCAGCGCCCAGAACAGGCTCAGAAAGTAGAAGGGCAGCGGGTCCCGCCACTGCACGCCGAAGACCTCGGGCGGATAGACCTTCTGGAAGCCCTGGAAGCCGTTGAAGAGGCTGTAGTTCTGCAGCACCAGAAAGTAGAAGGCCACGCCGAAGGCCAGCGTGATCATGATCGTGTAGATGCCCTCTGTACGCACCGACAGCCAACCGATCACGGTGGCGCACGCGGTGGCGATGGCCACCGCGAAGGGCACCGCCACCCACCAGGGCCAGCCGAGACTGATCGGGGTGCTGCTCACCCCAAGGATGGCGGTGGCGTAGCCCGCCATGCCGGCCACCGACATCTGCGCGAGCGACACCATCCCGCCGTAGCCACCCAGGAACGTGAGCGACAGCGCGATCAGGCCCAACAGGAGCGCCTGCGCCCCCACCTGGAAGGTGAGGAAAGGCGTAGCCACGAAGGGGAACACCAGCACGCCCATGAACACGAACACGTGCCGCGCCGAAAGCGTGCGCCACAGGAACTTGAGCCAGCGCGGGGCATCGCTTTCAGCGTAGGGATCGGGCGGGACCGGCTTGAGCGTCGCGCCGGCACCCGCAGCCACCGGAGCCGGGCGCACGCGCGGCCAGACGCCCTGCCCCGCAGCCGCGTTCATCGCCCGGCGCCAGCGCGCAGCGCTCATCGTCCCTGCTCCCGCCGCACGGGCCGCCGGGCCTGCCTGCTGCTCATGCCGGCGCCCCGCCTCATGCCGGCTTGCCCATGATGCCGCGCGGCCGGAACGCGAGCACGCCGATCAGGATGAGGAAGGTGAAGACGACGCTGTAGGTCGGCGCATAAGCCAGCCCGTAGGTCTCGGCCAGCCCGAGGATCACCGCGCCGACGGCCGCTCCCACCACGCTTCCCATGCCGCCCACGATGACGACGATGAGCGAGGCCAGCAGCAGCCGCGTGTCCTCCCCGGGCACCATGGACAGTTCGACCGCACCGATGACCCCTCCGAAGCCCGCCAGGCCCGCTCCGAGCATGAAGGTGATGGCAAAGACGAGATTCACGTTGACGCCGGAAGCCGCCAGCATCTGGCGGTCGTCCACGCCGGCCCGGATCATGGCGCCGACCGTGGTGCGCGTGAGCAGCCACCACAGGAAGATGCCGATGGCCACACCGAACACGAGCAGGCTCAGCCGGTAGGCGGAGTAGGCCTTGATCAGCGGCAGGCCGCGGATCGGGCCCTGCAGCCACGCGGGGGCCTCCATCTGGTGCACCTGCGCCGTGAAGATCCACAGCAGCAGGTCTGCGATGACGATCGACAGGCCGATGGTCACCATCGTCTGGCGCATGTCCTGGCCCTGCATGTGGCGCAGGATCAGCACCTGCATGAGCAGCCCCGCCACCGCTGCCACGAGAAAGCCCGCTGCCACCGCGAGGATCCACCAACCCGTCTTCTCGGCCACGATGAACCCCACGTAGCCGCCCAGCAGGTACAGCGACCCGTGCGCCAGGTTGACGTTGCGCATCAGGCCGAATACGAGGGTGAAGCCCGAGGCGACGATGAAGTAGAGCGAGGCCAGCGTCAGGCCGTTGAGCAGCGTGACGAAATACAGCCGCGTGTTGTCGACGATCGCCCACAGCGAGAACAGGGCAATCGGGCCGCCCACGAGCAGCCAGGTCCAGGTGCGGGCGCTCCACTTCACGCCGCACGCTCCCAGTTGCGCGCCTGGCCCACCGGCGGCTCCTTGGCGAAGACGCCGTCCTTCATTACCGCCAGGATGCGCTTGGCATCCCGCAGGATCGACAGGTTGGCCAGCGGGTCGCCGTCGAGCAGCAGCAGGTCCGCCAGGTAGCCCTCCTTGACCAGGCCGAGTTCGTGCGGCCGCATCATCACGTGCCCGCCGTGCAGGGTGCAGGAGCGGATCGCCTCCATTGGCGTGAATCCCAGGTGCTTGACGAAGAGCTCCAGGTCGCGCGCGTTTTTCAGGTGCGGATTGAAGGCAAAGCCATAGTCCCCGCCCGGCAGCACCCGCACGCCGCGCCGGTGCATGGCCTTGAGCGACTCGCAGGCTGCGGCCCACTCCTCCTCGTAGCCCATCTCCACGGCCTTGGCGTGGCTCACGCCCCAGGGCTCGGCCTCATTCAGGAGCGCGTAGATGATGCCGATGCCCGGGGCGACGAAGACCTCGTCGCGCGCCGCCTCGAGCATGTCCAGCGCCTCGGTGTCGGTGAAGCTCGCGTGGTAGATGAGCCGGATGCCGTGGCGCAGCGCCTGCTTGACGCTGGCGCACGAGCGCGCGTGCACGATGATGCGCTTGCCGCGCATGCGCACCTCCTCCGCGCACGCGGCCACCTCGGCGTCGGTCATCCAGGTGGTCTTGGCATCGGCACCCGGCACGAAGTTGTCGCCCGAGAGGTTGAGCTTGACCGAGTCGACCCCGTACTTCAGGAACATGCGCGTGACGCGTCGCAGGTCCTCCGCGCCGTTGACGACCACGCCGAAACTGAACTCCGGAAACGGCAGGTGCGGCAGCATCTCGTCGCCCAGGCCGCCCGGCACGGTGATCTCCTGGCTCGCGGCGAGGTAGCGCGGGCCCGGGATCTGGCCGCTTTCGATGGCGTTGCGGATGACCACGTCCAGGCGCGGCTTGGCGCAGGCCGCCCCGAGGCAGGACGTGAAGCCCGCCTTCAGGTAGCTGTGGGCCACCTTGGCCGACCACAGCACGTGCTCCTCCAGCGGCATCGTCTGGATGCCCGCCAGCGAGGCTGCGTCGTTCCACGAGAAGTGCGTGTGGGCCTCGACCATGCCGGGCATCAGCGTGGCGCCGGCCCCGTCGATGACGAGCGCGTCGCCCGCACTCACGCCGCCGGCACTGCGGCCGATGTGCACGATGCGGTTGCCACGCACGCGCACGCTTCCGGCATAGGGCAGTTGCTGCCCCGTGCCGTCCAGGATGCGCACGTTCGTGAAGAGAACCTCTTGGGGGCGCTGCGCCATGTGGATCTCCCCTTGCATTCCCGGCGGCCTGCGGCTCAGGCGGCCCAGCGCGTGGTGCGCGACTGCCGCAGGGGCGGCGCGCGGTGGAACTCGCCGTCCTTCATCACGGCCAGGATGCGGCTGCGCTCCTGCAGGATCGTGATGTCGGCCAGGGGGTCGCCATCGATCAGCAGGATGTCGGCCAGGCACCCCTCGCGGATGTAGCCGATCTCCTTGCCCATCTTCATCATCGGGCCGCCCCAGGCGGTGGCCGACAACAGCGCCTCCATCGGGCTCATGCCGATGTACTTGACGAAGTACTCGAGGTCCTTGGCATTGGTGCCATGCGGGGTCCAGGCGAAGCCGTAGTCGCCTCCGGGCAGGATGCGGATGCCGCGCCGGCGCATGCCCTTCATGCTCTCGATGGCCGCCTCGAGCTCGCGGTGGTAGCCCATCTTGCGCGTCACCTCGGGCGTCAGGCCCCAGGCGCTTGCGTGGTGGCAGGTGTTGATGAGCCAGGCCAAGCCCGGCGCCACGAAGTGCTCGAACTTGTGCGCCTCCAGCAGGTCCAGCGCCTCCTCGTCGGCAAAGCTTGCGTGGTAGATCACCTCGATGCCTTGCCTGACGCATTGCTTGATCGACCAGGTCGAGCGCGCGTGCGCGGCCACCCGCTTGCCCCAGGCCTTGGCCTCCTGCACGCAGGTGCGGATCTCCTCCTCGGTGAACTGGCTCATCTCCGAGGGCATGCCGGTGATGGACTCGCCCGACAGGTTGATCTTCAGCGAGTCCACCCCGTACTTGCAGAACATGCGCACGCAGCGGCGCATCTCCTCCACGCCGCTGACGACCGCGCCGAAGGCGAACTCGGGCTGCGGCAGGTGCGGGGCGGTGGTGTCGCCCAGGCCGCCGGGAACCGTGATCTCCTGGCTGGCCGCGAGGTAGCGCGGCCCGACGATCGTGCCGTCGTTGATGGCGTTGCGGATCACGACATCCAGACGTGGCTTGGCGGTCGCCGCGCCCACGCAGGAGGTCCAGCCCATGTCGAGGTAGCGGCGCGCCACCTGGGCACACCACAGGATGTGTTCCTCGGGCGGCATGCGCTGGATCGACTCGAGGCTGGGCTGGTCGTTCCACGAGAAGTGGGTGTGAGCCTCGACCATGCCGGGCATCAGGAAGGCGCCTGCGCCATCGATGTGCTGCGCGCCGGCCACCGGTGCCGAACGTATGCCTTGCCCGGTTCGCACCACACGCGAGATGCGGTTGCCCTGCACCAGCACCTCGCCCATGAAGGGCGTCTCGCCCCCGCCGTCGAAGATGCGCACGTTGGTGAAGAGCACGTCAGCCATGGTCGTTCTCCGTGCGCGGCCTTTCCAGCCTCAGCCACGCGCCGTTGCAGCGGCGAAATCGCGCCACTCGCGACCGCAGGCCTCGGGGCGCTCCAGCGGCGTCCAGTGGCCGCAGCGCGGCAGCACCACCTGCTGCACCTGCGCGGCCTGCGTGAGCCGGCTCGCGAGGTCGCGCATCGCCTGCGGCGGCGCCACGACGTCCTCGTCGCCGGTCACGAGCAGCACAGGCGCGCGGATCGCGTCCACGGCAGCGGGGACGGCATCGGCCAGTGCTTCGCAGGTGCGGGCGTAGCCATCGGGGTCGCTGCGCATCAGCGTGTCGCGCACGTAGGCCACCGTCAGTGGGCTGCGCTCGCGCGTGTCGCGTGACAGGGCCGACTGCAGCAGCTGCACGGCCACCTCGTGCTGCCCAGCCACCCCTTGCTCGCGTACCTTGAGCGCGCGTTGCCTCAGACCCGCGCGTGCCGCATCAGCCGGCGCCAGCAAGGGCCCG
Source organism: uncultured beta proteobacterium (assembly GCA_903834645.1). Classification (GTDB taxonomy): domain Bacteria; phylum Pseudomonadota; class Gammaproteobacteria; order Burkholderiales; family Burkholderiaceae_C; genus Rubrivivax. Next base: position 2,356 of record CAILKA010000014.1, on the reverse strand, counting down.
AAAAGAGCCAGCGAGCGCACGAGCCGCGGCCACTGCACGGCCAGGTGCAGGCACACGATGGTGCCCAGAGAGTGGCCGAGCCAGTGCGCGCGCGTGACGCCCAGGCGCTCGCAGGCCGTGACCGCAGCCTGCACCATCCCGGCAACCGACAACGGTCCCTCCACGCGGGCGGAGCGGGCGCTGCCAGGCAACTCGACGCGAATCACACGGTGATGCGCCAGCACGGGCATCATCGGCGTCCAGGTGTTGGCGCTTCCACCCAGGCCATGCAGGCACACCACGGGATCACCCTCGCCCTCGTCCTCGACTGCGATGCGCTCGAAAAGGTGCAGGCTCACGCCAGGCACCCCCTGCCAAGGGGCGGTACGACACAGGCCGCGCAGCCGTGCAGCATCCGGGTCTCCTCGTGGCCACCGGTGTACCGCCGTCTGACGGGGTACCCGCTGACTCTTCGTGCTGATATGGGCATCACGATTTGAGACTTGCATCTCAAATCGATCTCGGTGGATCATAGAGACGGCAGCCAGGGCTGCCAAGGCGGGCAAGCCCGCCGGAACACCCCGGACATTCCCGCATGCGCGCATCCCCACCCCACCCCAGCACGGGCCCTGCTGTGCCGGTGCGCGGCGTCAAGGCCGCCACCTTCCGGCTGCTGCTCGACACCGCCATCGCCCTCATCCGCGAGGGCGGCCACCTGCCGTCCATGACGGACGTCGCGCAGCGTTGCGGCGTATCGCGGGCTACCGCCTACCGCTACTTCCCCACGCGGGGCGCGCTCGTCTCCGCGGTGATGGATGCCTCGCTCGGGCCGCTTCGCAGCTACGTCCCGCCCCATGACCGCGGGGAGGACCGGGTCCGCGACCTGTTCGTGAAGACCTTCCCACGCTTTCACGAGTTCGAGGCGCAGATGCGCGCTGCGGTGCAACTCTCGCTCGAGCAGTGGGCGCAGGAGCGGGCCGGTACGCTGGCCGAGGAGCCCTACAGGCGGGGCCACCGTGTGGCCATTCTGGGCGAGGCGATAGCGCCGCTGGCGCGCGAACTCGCTCCGGCCACCCACCTGCGCCTGCACCAGGCGCTGAGCGTCATCTACGGAATCGAGACGTGGATGGTGCTCAAGGACATCTGGGGGCTGTCGGACCGGGCCGTCGAGCACGTGGCGCTGTGGATGGCCGATGCAATGGTGGCGGCCGCCCTCCGCGAAGGCCGTACCGAGCCTGTGACACCAGCCCGGCCGACCCGACGGAGACGACAGCCATGAAGCGCAGCCCTGCGTGGTACGACGCGCAATACAACAACCGCGCCAACATCCCGGTACATCCGGAGATCCTGCGCCACTGGACAGACGCCTCCGAACGGGCGCGGCGCAACACCCCCGGCACGCTGCTCGACCTGCGCTACGGCGACGGGCCGGGTGAAGGCGTTGACGTCTTCGGCGTGCAGCCCGCGGGCACCGATGCGCCCGTCCTCGTGTGGATCCATGGGGGTTACTGGCGCGCCCTGTCGAAGTCGGATCACTCCTTCGTCGCCCCGCCCTTCGTGACAGCAGGCGCGGTGGTGGTGGTGCCGGACTACGCACTCGCGCCAGCGGTCACGATCGAGCACATCGTGCTGCAGACAGCCCGCGCCGTGGCCTGGACGTGGCGCCAGGCGCGCAGCTTCGGCGCCAACCCCGGCCGTATCGTCGTGGGCGGGCACTCTGCGGGCGCTCACCTGGCCGCCATGATGCTCGCCTGCCGTTGGCCGGAGGTGGCAAGCGACCTTCCGCCTGACTTGGTTCGCACCGCCCTGTCGCTGTCGGGCGTTTTCGACCTCGAGCCGCTGCGCCACGCTCCGTTCCTGGCAGCTGACCTCGGTCTGGATGCAGCCTCGGCACGACGCCTGAGCCCTGCCTGCATGCCCGCTCCGGCTGCGCCGCGCAGACTACTGGCCTGGGTAGGGGATTCCGAAACGCCGGAGTTCCACCGACAAAACCATCTGATCAGGCGCCGTTGGGGCGCGAGGGCCGTGCCGGTGTGTGAAGCGGTACCGGGCTGCCACCACATGACGATCCTGCATACGATCGCCGATCCGGGCAGCCGCACGCACCGCTTGGCTTGCCAAGCCCTCAGCCTGCCTGCCTGAGGCCCCTGGCGCCAGCCCACCCCGTGCAAAGGCCAGCCGAGCAGCCTGGCCCGGTGGCGCCGCGGCGCGAACTTCCTCGGCCTGATCCTCGGCCGGCGCAGCCGCCGCTGTCTCGGGCCGGTCCACGAGCTCCACGTAGGCCATCGGGGCGTTGTCGCCCACGCGATAGCCCATCTTCAGGATGCGCGTGTAGCCCCCCGGACGCGCCTGGTAGCGCGGGCCGAGTTCACCGAAG
>CAILKA010000013.1 GCA_903834645.1 uncultured beta proteobacterium | reverse complement strand
GACGTGGCCTACCTCGCCTGCGCGCGCCGGATGCTCGCCGCGCCCGATGCGATCTCCCCGCAGTTCGCCACCCACAACGCGCACACGCTGGCCGCCCTCCACGAGCTGGCGGGCGCGGCCGCTCCCGCCGATGCCTACGAGTTCCAGTGCCTGCACGGCATGGGCGAGCCGCTGTATGAGCAGGTGGTGGGGCCTGCCAGCGAAGGCGGCCTGGGCCGCCCGTGCCGCATCTACGCACCCGTGGGCACGCACGAAACGCTGCTGGCCTACCTCGTGCGCCGGCTGCTGGAAAACGGCGCCAACACCTCTTTCGTGAACCGCATCGCCGACGAGAGCCTGCCACTCGAAGCGCTCGTGCGCGACCCGGTCGAGCAGGTGCAAGAGTTCGCCCGGCGCGAGGGCACAGCCGGGCTGCCGCACCCGGCGATCCCGCTGCCCGGCGCGCTCTTCGGGCCGGCCCGCGCGAACTCGCAGGGGCTGGACCTGGCCAGCGACGCCACGCTGCGTCAGCTGGTGCAGGCCTTCGAGCACGACGCCCGCGCCGAACCCTCGCCCGTATCTCCCTGCGGCGTGGCCATCCGCAACCCGGCCGACCGCCACGATCTCGTGGGCACCGTGCGCGAAGCCACCCCGGCCGAAGTGGAGGCGGCCCTGCAAGCCGCCGCCGCAGCCGCGCCCGCCTGGGCCGCCACGCCCGCCCGCGAGCGCGCCGCGATCCTCGATCGCGCCGCCAACGCGATGCAGGCCGCCCTGCCGCAGCTCCTGCCTCTGCTCGTGCGCGAAGCCGGCAAGACCTGGGCCAACGCCGTGGCCGAGGTGCGCGAGGCGGTGGACTTCCTGCGCCACGACGCGCAGCAACTGCGCACGCAGTGGGATGACGCCACCCACCTGCCGCTCGGCCCAGTGGCCTGCATCAGCCCGTGGAACTTCCCGCTGGCCATCTTCACCGGCCAGGTGGCCGCCGCACTGGCCGCAGGCAACTCCGTGCTCGCCAAGCCCGCCGAGCAGACGCCGCTCGTGGCCGCGCAGGCGGTGCGGCTGCTGCACGAAGCGGGCGTGCCGCGCGAGGCGCTGCACCTGCTGCCCGGCCCCGGCGAGACGGTGGGCGCCGCGCTCGTGGCCGATGCCCGGGTGCAAGGGGTGCTCTTCACCGGCTCCACCGAAGTGGCGCGCCTGCTGCAGCGCACGCTCGCGCAGCGCCTGGATGCGCACGCGCGGCCCGTCACCCTCGTGGCCGAGACGGGCGGGCAGAACGCGATGTTCATCGACTCCTCGGCCCTGCCCGAGCAGGTGGTGGCCGACGTGCTCGCCTCGGCCAATGACAGCGCCGGCCAGCGCTGCTCGGCCCTGCGCGTGCTGTGCGTGCAGGACGACGTGGCCGATCGCCTGCTGCACATGCTCGAGGGCGCGATGCGCGAGCTGCACGTGGGCGACCCGCGGCAGATGGCGGTGGACGTAGGCCCCCTCATCGACGAGGAGGCGCGTGCGCGCGTCGTGGCCCACGTGGAGGCCATGCGCGCGCGTGGCAGGCGCGTCGTGCAGCCCGCGGCGACGGACCTCGAAGCCGCAGGCGCCGGCGTCTTCTACCCACCCACCCTGATCGAGATCGAACACCTGTCGGAGCTCGAGCGCGAGGTGTTCGGCCCAGTGCTGCACGTGCTTCGCCACCGCCGCGAAGACCTGCCCGAGGTGCTCGAGCAGGTGCGCGCCACCGGCTACGGCTTGACGATGGGCGTGCACACCCGCATCGACGAGACCGTGGCGCAGGTGGTGCAGGCCTCCACGGCCGGCAACCTCTACGTGAACCGCAACATCGTGGGCGCCGTGGTGGGCGTGCAGCCCTTCGGCGGCGAGGGCCTGTCGGGCACGGGGCCGAAGGCAGGCGGGCCGCTTTACCTGCTGCGGCTGCTGGCCCGCTGCCCGCCGGGTGCCGCCGCCCTGGCCGTGCAGGCTGCGGGCCCCGAGGCAGAGCCGCCGGTTCGCGGCCTGTACGCCGAGCCGATCGCTGCCGCGCCTGCTGCGCACGGCGCCCCGGCAGCCACTGCCGCGCGCGCGGCCGGCTCGGCACTCCAGGCCCTCCAGGCCCTCCAGACCCTCCAGGCCTGGCTCGACGAGCAGGGCCCGCCCGCTGCCGCACAGGCCTGCCGCCACCACACCGCCGCCGCCCCCGGCCACGCCTGGCGCGCCCTGCCCGGCCCGACGGGCGAAGCCAACCTCTACACCGTGCGCCCGCGCGAGCGCGTGCTGTGCCTGGCCGACGAACAGGCCGACCGCCTCGTGCAGCTGGGCGCCATCCTCGCCGTGGGCGGCGACGCGATGTGGCCGTCGGCCACGCGTGCCCTGTGGGAACGGCTGCCCCGGGCCGTCCAGGCCCGCGTCACGCTCGTGGGCGACTGGCAGGCTCCCGGCGTGGCCTTCGATGCTGCCCTG
>CAILKA010000012.1 GCA_903834645.1 uncultured beta proteobacterium | reverse complement strand
TGCCGCTGGAGACCACCGACATCCTGCCCGCGATGCAGACCGGGATGATCAACGTCGTCCCCTCGACGCCCTACTTCGCGCTGGCCACCCAGATTTTCGGCACGGCGTCGAACATGCTGGAGATCAACTGGGCGCCCATCGTCGGCGCGCTGGTGGTGACGCGCCGCTCCTGGGACACGATGAGCCCTGCGGCGCAGCAGGCGCTGCGGGCCAGTGGCGAGGCCGCGAGCATCGCGATGCGCAACCAGGCGCGCCGCGAGGTCGACGAGGCTGTGGATGCGATGAAGAAGCGCGGCCTGGTAGTCAATCGCCCGAGCGCCGAGCAGCTTCGCGAGTGGGATCAGCTCGCCGATCGGCTGTACCCGCGCATACGCGGCACGATGGTTCCGGCCGAGACCTTCGACGAAGTCTTCGCTCACCTGAAGGCTTTCCGCGCCACGCGGGGGCGCTGACTTGACGTCTACGTCTGCTCCGGCGCCACCTCCCGCCTCGGCCCCTGAGCGATGGGCGCTCGATGACGCGCTGGCTTCTCTGGCACTTGTGTTGATGGTGGTGATCCCGGCCATCGAGGTGGCGCTGCGGCCGCTTCTGGGCCGCGGCATCGACAACGCGCCGGTGCTGGTCCAGCACCTGGGTCTCGTGATGGCCATGGCCGGTGCGCTCGCGGCCGAGCGACATGGCCACCTGACCACGCTCGGCAGCACCTTGCCGAAGGTCGTCGGTCCGGTCTGGCAGCAGCGTCTGCACGTCTACGCCAACGGCGTCTCGGCCCTGCTGTGCGGCGTGCTCGCCCTGGCCAGCGGCCGCTTCGTCGCCAGCGAGATCGCAGCGCCTCATGAGCTCGCCTACGGCATGCCAACCTGGTGGGTGCAGGCTGCGATGCCGGTCGGCTTCGCGCTGCTCGGCGCCAAGCTCGGTGCACGCTGCGCGGGCAACGCGGGGTTTCGCTGGCTCTGGGCGCTGGCTGCACCCGGCGCCGGCGTGGCACTGGGCCTGGCCTTCGACGGCCGAGTCATGCCGATCGGTGTGGCTGTGGTGCTGCTCGCAGCGGCGTTGCTGGCCGGCGCGCCGATCTTCGCCTTCCTGGGTGGCCTGGCACTGCTGCTGTTCTGGAGCGAAGGCCTTCCGTTGGCCTCGGTGGCGCTGTCGCACTATGCGATCACGGTCAACCCGTCCCTGCCTGCGCTCCCGCTCTTCACGCTCGCGGGACTGGTGTTCGCGCGCACCGGGGCGGCGCAGCGCCTGGGCGCGCTCTTTCTCGCACTCTTTGGCGGTGGCGTCAGCGGAACCGTCATGGCGACGGCGGTGCTGTGTTCGGCCTTCACGGCATTCACCGGCGGCAGCGGCGTGACCATCCTCGCAGTCGGGGGCCTGCTGCTGCCGCTGCTGCTCAGGGCCGGCTACCCCGAGCGGCGCGGCATCGGCCTGGTCACCAGTGCCAGCGCCCTGGGGGTGCTCCTGGCGCCATCCGTGCCGCTGATCATGGTGGCCGTGGTGGCCCGGGTGCCGATTCTCGACATGTTCCTCGCGGGACTGCTGCCGGCGATGGTGATGGTGGCCTGCCTGCTGCTGCTCGGAAACTTTCTCCGACGCGACCCGGTCGCGACGCCGGCTTCGGCGGCAGCAGCCACAAGCCGCCCGGACCTTCGCGCCGCCGCTCGCGCAGCCTGGGCCGCGAAGTGGGAGATCGCCGCGCCCGGGGTAGCCGTCGGCAGCCTGGCCAGCGGGCTGGCCACGCCCACGGAGAGCGCAGCGATCACCGCACTCTATGCCGTGCTCACCCAGGCGCTGGCGCACCGCGAGTTGCCGTGGGCCAGGTTGCGAAGCTGCCTGGCAGACTGCGCGCAGATCATCGGCGGTGTGATGCTGATCCTCGGCATGGCACTGGCGCTGACGAACTTCCTGGTCGACGCCGGCATCCCCGACGCCGCGGTGCAGTGGGTGCAGGGGGTGATCCCGAACAAGTGGCTGTTCCTGCTCGCACTGTGCCTGTTCCTCTTCGCCGCCGCGGCGCTGATGGAGATTTACGCCGCCATCGTCGTGCTCGTGCCCCTGCTGCTGCCGCTGGCGCTCGCCTACGGCATCGACCCGATCCACTTCGGCATCATCTTCCTGGCGGCGATGGAGGTCGGCTTCCTCTGCCCGCCGGCCGGGCTGAACATCTACTTCGCCTCGGCGATGTTCGGCAAGAGCGTGCGCTATGTCGCGGTCTCAGTGGCGCCGGCGATGGGAGCCATCTTCGCCGGCACGCTGCTGATCGCCGCCTTCCCTTGGCTGGCCACGGCGCTGCCAGCCTGGCTTGGTTCCCGCTGAAGCGCCAACAGTCCCCGCGCCAAGGTTCCCTCAGTGGGCCTGCGGCACGTGAATGCGCTGGGGCACCGGAGGATGGCACCCGAGACGCCCCGCTGAGCCCGGCTCGCGCGTGAGCCCACACGAATGTCCTGTGCCATGAAGGGTTCATGGCATCGTCATGTGGTCGCCCTAGCGTACTGCGCCATTCCAGCCGCCTCCGAAGCCTGCACATGGCCCATCCCCGCATCGACCTCGTCTACTTCAACGCCGGTGGTGGGCACCGCGCCGCTGCCGAGGCCCTGCAGGGCGTGCTGCGCGCACGCGAGCCCGGATGGAGCGTCCGCCTGGTGGACCTCTTC
>CAILKA010000011.1 GCA_903834645.1 uncultured beta proteobacterium | reverse complement strand
GCAGCCACCCGCCAGCCCCGCCACGCCCGCCAGCAGCCGACGGCGCGTGCCGGCAAAGCCTGCGTGTCGGGGCATGCTCGGCCGCGGCACGCTCAGCGCGCGGTGGGCATGGCGAACTCGGCGCCCTTGCCGATCGAGTCGGGCCAGCGCTGCATCACGCTCTTTTGCTTGGTGTAAAAGCGCACGCCTTCTTCGCCATAGGCGTGCGTGTCGCCAAACAGGCTCTTCTTCCAGCCGCCAAAGCCGTGCCAGGCCATCGGCACCGGGATCGGCACGTTGATGCCCACCATGCCCACCTGGATGCGCCGCGCGAACTCGCGCGCCACGCCACCGTCTCCGGTGAAGCAGGCCACGCCGTTGCCGAACTCGTGCGCGTTCACGAGCGCCACCGCCTCGGCGAAGTCCTTGGCGCGCACGCAGGCGAGCACCGGGCCGAAGATCTCCTCGCGGTAGATGCGCATGGCCGGCGTGACGTGGTCGAAGAGCGTGCCGCCGGTGAAGAATCCACCCTCGCAGCCCGGCACCGTGTGGCCGCGTCCGTCCACGACAAGCGTGGCACCCTCGGACACGCCCAGGCCGATGTAGCCCTCGATGCGGTCGCGCGCCTCGCGCGTGACGATCGGGCCCATCTCGGCGTCGGATTCCATCCCGTTACTCACCTTCAGCGCGCGCGCCCGCTCGGCCAGGCGCGGCACGATCCGGTCGGCCACGTCGCCCACGAGGACGGCCACCGAGATCGCCATGCAGCGCTCGCCGGCCGAGCCGTAGGCGCTGCCGATGAGCGCATCCACCGCCTGGTCGATGTCGGCGTCGGGCATCACCACCATGTGGTTCTTCGCGCCGCCAAGGGCCTGCACGCGCTTGCCGTGGTGCGCGCCGGTCTCGTAGATGTACTGCGCAATCGGCGTGGAGCCCACGAAGGACAGCGCCTTCACGTCCGGGTGCACGAGCAGCGCATCCACCACCACCTTGTCGCCCTGCACGACGCTGAAGATGCCCTCGGGCAGGCCCGCCTCGCGCAGCAGCTGCGCCATGAAGATCGAAGCGCTCGGGTCGCGCTCGCTGGGCTTCAAGATGAAGGCGTTGCCGCAGGCGATGGCCACCGGAAACATCCAGCACGGCACCATGCACGGGAAGTTGAAGGGCGTGATGCCGGCCACCACACCCAGCGGCTGGCGCATCGTCCAGTTGTCGATGCCGGTGGAGACCTGCTCGGTGTAGTCGCCCTTGAGCAGCTGCGGGATGCCGCAGGCGAACTCCACGATGTCGATGCCTCGCGTGACTTCGCCCTGCGCGTCGCTGAAGACCTTGCCGTGCTCGGCGGTGATCATGGCCGCCAGCGTGTCGCGGTGCTGGTTGAGCAGCGCCAGGAAGGCGTTGAGGATGCGCGCACGCCGGATCGGCGGCGTGTCGGCCCACGCCGGCTGCGCGGCGCGCGCGGCGGCCACCGCCGCCTCCACGTCCTGCGCGCTGCCCAGCAGCACCTGGCGCGCGGCCTCGCCGGTGGCCGGGTTCCACACGGTCTG
>CAILKA010000010.1 GCA_903834645.1 uncultured beta proteobacterium | reverse complement strand
GTCGCTGGCCCTCGTGATCGCCGCGCTCATCATCGGCTCCTCCATCGTCATGACCGTCAGCGGCGGGCCGACGCTGCTGGGGCTGCCGGCCTTCGGGCTGCTGGGCTTCATGGGTGCGGTGGTGGGCGGGTTGTGGCTGCTGCGCTCGGTCTGGCGCAGCCACCACCGGCGTGACGACGAGGACTGATGGCCGGCATCACGCTGCAGCCACTGCGCCTGCGCGACCCGCTGAGCTGGATCGCCCGCGGCGTGCGCGACTTCATCCGCGCACCCGGCATCGGCCTCTTCTACGGCCTCGTGTTCATGGTGATGGGCTGGGCGCTCCTGAAGGTCTACGAGCACGCAACGGCCTACACGCTGGCCCTCTCGGCGGGCTTCCTGCTCGTGGGGCCCTTCCTGTGCCTGGGCCTGTATCGCGTGAGCCAGCGCCTGGAACGCGGGGAGCGGCCGGACTTTGGTGACAGCCTGCTGGCGGGGGGCACGCGCACGGGGCAGCTGGCCATCTTCGGCTTCGTGCTGCTGGTGCTGGAGATGCTGTGGGGGCGCGCCACGCTCGTGTTGTTCGCCGTGAGCTTCGAGGGCATGCCCGACTTCAAGGGTTCGCTGCTGGCGCTGCTGGAGCCCGAGAACATCGGCTTCATCGTCGCGTGGGCTGCCGTGGGAGCGGTATTCGCGGGCCTCATCTTCTCGATCAGCGTGGTGGCCATCCCGATGATCCTGGACCGCGAGACGGACGCCATCACCGCCGGCCTCACGAGCCTGCGGCTCGTGCTCGCGCAGCCCGGCGTGATGCTGCTGTGGGGCGCGCTGATCGCGCTCCTGACGGTGCTGGCGATGCTGCCGTGGTTCGCGGGGCTCGTCATCGTGGGGCCGGTGCTGGGCCACGCCTCGTGGCACGCCTACCGCGCGGCCGTGGGGTCGGCGCCGGTGGCCGATCCGGCCCCGCCTTCCCCGCCCCCGCGGGACGGTCCCGCTCAGTCCGGGTAGAGCCCGCGCACCCGCCCCATCAGGCGCGTCAGGCCGAAGAGCGCGTCGATGGCGGGCGTGGCCACGCCCACGCGCTGGCCGATCTCGCGCACCGCGCCCACGATCGCGTCGAGCTCGATCGCGCGCCCCGCCTCCACGTCCTGCAGCATCGAGGTGCGAAAGGCGCCGAGCCTGGAAGTGATGGCATGGCGGTCCTCCGGGCTCTGGTCGATCGGGCAGCCCACGCACGCGCCAATGGCCGCCGCCTCGCGCATGGCCTGCGAGCAGAACTCGCGCACCAGCGGGTCGGCCAGCACCCGGTCACCCGTGGCGCCGGTGAGGGCGCACACAGGGTTCATCGTGAGGTTGCCCCAGAGCTTGTACCAGGCGTCCCGCCGCACGTCCGTGCTCGCCTTGGCCTCGAAGCCGGCCTGTGCCAGGCGATCCACCACGGCCTGCACCCGCGCGCTCGTGCCGCCGCTGGGCTCACCCAAGATCAGGCCCAGGCCCATGCGGTGCAGCACGCGGCCCGGCTCGGGGGTGCTGGCGCTGGCATGCACCACGCAGCCCAGCACCGCCTCGTAGGCGATGGCGCGCGCAATGCCGCCGCCCGGGTCGACGCTCTCCAGGGGCACGCCGTCGAGCCCCGGCACGCCCTGGCCGAACCACCAGGGCACGCCATTCATCGCCGGCAGCACCATCGTGGCCGGGCCGAGCAGCGGCGTGAGCGTCGGCGCCAGCGCCGGCAGCGACTGCGACTTGACAGCGATGACCACCAGGTCCTGCACGCCCAGCGCCGAAGGGTCGTCGCTCGCGTGTACGGGGGCTTGCAGCGCGCCGGTGGGGGCCTCCAGCCGCCAGCCGTGCGTGCGCTGCGCCGCGAGCGTCGCGCCGCGGGCCTG
>CAILKA010000009.1 GCA_903834645.1 uncultured beta proteobacterium | reverse complement strand
TGGCGCAGGCGTACCGATGAGCGCCGCTCGGTCGCTCACGCAGGACCGAAGGGACCGGGTGACCACGACAGTCATCGTGTTCGCCAAGGCGCCCGTGCCCGGCCTGGCCAAGACCCGTCTCGCGCCGGCGCTGGGGGCAGCGGGCGCGGCGGCTCTCGCCCAGCGGATGCTGCATCACGCCCTGGCCCAGGCCCAGGCCGCAGGCGTCGGTCCGGTCGAGCTGTGCGCCGCGCCCGATGCCACGCACCCTGCGCTGCAGGCTGCGGCAGCCGAACACGGCGCGAGCCTGACCGAGCAAGGCAGCGGTGACCTGGGCCTGCGCATGCACCGCGCCTTCGCGCGCAGCCTCATGCACCCTGGCCACGCGCTGTTGATCGGCACCGATGCGCCGGCGCTGGACGCCAGCGTGCTGCGCCAGGCTTCGCGGGCCCTGCAGGATCACGATGTGGTGTTCGTGCCGGCCCTGGATGGCGGCTATGCCCTGGTCGGCCAACGCCGCGCCGATCCGCGCTGGTTCTCCGACATGAGCTGGAGCCACGCCCGCGTGATGGAAGACACCCGCGCGCGGTTGCGCGCGGCAGGCGTGCGCTGGGCCGAACTGGAGCCGGTGGCCGATGTCGACGAGCCGGGCGACCTGGTGCACCTGCCGCCAGGCTGGCTCGACGGACTGGATGTGTCGAGCAGGACCCCGGGGAAGCGCCCATGAAACGGCTCGTGCTGGCCGGCGCCGGTCACGCCCACGCGCTGGTGCTGCGCGCGCTGGTGCGGCAGCCGATGCCCGGGGTCGAGATCGTCGTGATCTCGCCCGAGCCGCTGGCGCCGTACTCGGGCATGGTGCCGGGCTGGCTGGCGGGGCACTACCGCTTCGACGAGATCGCCATCGACTTTGCGCCGCTGGCGGCGGCGGCCGGGGCGCGCTGGTGCCAGGGCGAGATTCATGCGCTGGACCCCGCGCGCCGTCAGTTGCGGCTGGCCGACGGGGGCACGCTGGACTACGACGTGCTGTCGTTGAACGTCGGATCGACGCTGCATGCTCCGCCAGCCGAACACGCCCAGATGCTGCCGCTGCGGCCGCTGGCGATGCTGCGCCGGCGCTACGAGCCCTTGCTCGAGCGATGGGCGAACGAGCCGTCCGACCGACCGTTCGTCGTCACCGCTGTGGGCGGCGGCGCCGCCGGATTCGAGGCGCTGCTGGCCGTGCTGTCGAGGCTGCGGGCCTTGCGTCCCGAACGCGCGGTTCAAGGCAGCCTGCTGACGCGCGGCACAAGCCTGCTTGCGGGCCTGGCGCCGGCCGCGCGCCGCGCCGCCTTTCGCGCACTCGACCGCGCCGGAGTCACGGTACAGCTTGGCGGCAGCTGGTGTGAGGCGGTCGACCGCAGCAGCGATGTCGTGCTCTGGGCCACCGGCGCCCAGGCCCACGAATGGCAGCGCGACCCCGCTCGACGCGGCGCGCTGGCCGTCGACGATCAGGGCTTCGTGCGCATCGACGAGCAGCTGAGGTCCGTGACGCATCCTGAGGTGTTTGCCTCAGGCGACTGCGCCAGCTGGCCCGGCGAAGGTCTGCCCAAGGCGGGCGTGCATGCGGTGCGCATGGGGCCAGTGCTGGCGGGCAACCTGCGGGCGGCATTGCGGGGCCCGGCAGGCGCGGCAGACCTGAGGCCCCACCGGCCGCAACGTCACTTCCTCGCCTTGCTCGCCACGGGTGACGGCCGTGCCATCGCATCGCGCGGACCCTTTGGCGCCGAAGGCGCCTGGGCCTGGCGCTGGAAGGACCACATCGACCGGAGCTTCCTGCGCCAGTTCGAGGTGCCGCGCGCGGTGTCCCTCCCTGTTGACCGATGAAGACCCCATGACTGCAGGCGACGCTTCACCCCACGCGACATTACCGGGCCGCAGCTGCCCGCTGCACTACCGCTATGCGCCGGAGGTCTTCCGCGCCGATGCGCCACCGCAGCTGCAGTCGCTGGACGTGCTGTACGTGGTGGGGGGCTTGTATGGCAACGAGCTGGCGCTCGAGCGCGTGCTCGAGCTCTTCGAGCGCGAGCGTGGCCGCAAGCGGCTGGTGTTCAACGGTGACTTCCACTGGTTCGACGCAGATCCGGAGGTGTTCGCTCGTGTGCAGGCCACCGTGCTCGCGCACGAGGCGCTGCGCGGCAACGTCGAGACGGAAATGGCGTCCGAGGACGGCATGGATGACGCCGGCTGTGGCTGCGCGTACCCCGAGTGGGTGGGCCAGGGCGTGGTCGAGCGCTCGAACCGGATTCTTCGGCGTCTGCGGCACGCCGCAGTGCCGCCGCAACGGGCCGAGCTCGCAGCGCTGCCGATGTGGCTGCGGGCCGATGTCGGGCCGCTGCGCCTGGGGCTGGTTCACGGCGATGCGACTTCGCTGGCCGGCTGGGGTTTCGCGCAGGAGCATCTGCGCGACGAGCCGCACCGTGAGCAGGTGGCGCAGTGGTTGGACCGGGCAGGCGTCGACGCCTTCGCCTGCACCCACACCTGCTTGCCGGTCTTCCAGGCCGTGAGGGGCACGCACGGCGGTGAGCCGCGATGGGTGCTGAACAACGGCGCCACCGGAATGCCCAACTTCCACGGCGACCGGGCGGGCTTGCTGACCCGCGTGGCCTTGGCGCCGTTCCAAGGCGGCGAGCGTCGGTTCGGGCTGCTCGCCGCAGGAGGCAGTGTCCATGTCGACGCGATCGGGGTCGACTTCGATGCCGATGCCTGGCTGGACCGGTTTTGTCACCACTGGCCGCTTGGTAGCGATGCTCACCTGTCGTACTTCGAACGCATCGCGCAGGGGCCAGCCTACGATCGCCGGGATGCCCTGCGGGATGTGGGCTGACCAGCCCGGCACGCCACCCCCCTCAACTGTAAGGACTCATCACATGCTCGCCATCATCGGAGGCACGGGCCTCTACGACTTGCCGGGTTTGCAACTCATGGATCGGCTCTCGGCCCCCACGCCCTTCGGGATGCCTTCGGGAGACATCGTCCGTGGCCGCCTGCACGACCACGAAATCCTGTTTCTTGCCCGCCACGGCGCGGGCCATCGCCTCCTGCCGCACGAGGTGAACTACCGGGCGAACGTCTACGCACTGAAGCGCGCGGGTGCCACGATGCTCCTGGGGTTCTCGGCGGTGGGCAGCCTCGTGCTCGAGGTGGCGCCAGGCATGCTGGCGATGCCCGAGCAGTACGTCGACTGGACGCGGGGCGGCCGCGAGCGATCGTTCTTCGGTGGTGGGGTGGCCGCACACGTCTCGACGGCCCGCCCGGTCAGTGCGGCGCTCGTGGGTGCCGTGCAGGCGGCGGCGCAACGAGTGGGTGCGCCTCTGGCCAGGGGACTGACCTACGCCTGCGTCGAAGGTCCGCGCCTGGGCACACAGGCCGAGAGCCACCTGCTGCGGCAGCTGGGCTGCCATCTGGTGGGCATGACGAACGTCCCGGAGGTGTTTCTCGCCCGCGAGGCGCAGATGGCCTACGCCACCGTCGGGCTGGTCACGGACTACGACAGCTGGCTGGAGGATCCGGCGCAGCACGTGAGCGTGGGCGCGATCTTTGAGCGCTACGGCCAGACCTTGTCCTTGGCGCGACAGCTCCTCGACGAGGTGCTGCGTGCGCCTCTGCCCGAACCTGATCCCGACAGCCGGCAGGCGCTGGCCAGTGCCGTGCTGACGCCCGATGCGGCGCTCAGCGCCGACCAGAAGGCGTGGCTGTCGGTGCTGCGCGCGTGAGTGCTTCGGCCAGGAGGCGGCGCCCGGCCGTGCCCACGGCAGCTCGCTGGTGCGTGTGTCTGGCGTGGATGGGTGCACTGGCGCCGTGCCTGGCTGCCGGACCGATCGTTGCTCCCCTTGCGGGATCTCCCGGTTCCTTGCCGCCCGCACCGTGGGTCTTTGCCGGGCTCCCGGGCCAGACCTTGCCCCTCACGCGCTTCGTTCTGGAGCAGCACGACACCGGCACCGTGCTTCGCGTGCAGGCGGCCGCCTCGTACGGCAACCTGGTGCATGTGCTGAAGGATGCACCGGCCGGGTGGCTGTCCTGGCGCTGGCGCGTCGACCAGGCGCTGGCCGCGCCCGACCTGCGCAGCCGCGAGGGCGACGATGTGGCGCTGAAGGTCTGCGCACTCTTCGACATGCCCAGGTCTGCGGTGCCTTTCGTGGAGCGGCAGCTTCTGCGGCTGGCCGAAAGCCGAACCGGCCGGAGCCTGCCCACCGCGACGCTGTGCTACGTCTGGGATCCGTCGTGGCCCGAAGGCACGGTCGTTCCCAACGCCTACAGCCGGCGGGTTCGCTACATCACGCTCGGCATGAAGGTGGGGGCGTGGCAAGCGGTGCAGCGCGACCTGGCTGCGGATTTCGTCAGGGCCTTTGGCGACGAGACCACCAGCGTCCCCCGGCTCGTGGCCATCGCGCTCGGTGCGGACGCAGACAACACGCGCGGCGAGAGCCTGGGGTTCATCGCTGACCTCAAGTTCACCCCAGGGCCCTCACGCTGAGGGCGCGAGAGCACAGAACCGGCTTGCGCGCGGCACGGCCCGCCTTGTCGTGGTGGGATTGCGGACCTCTCCACGAACACAGGGCCGCGCTGGGCCTGAGCGCAGACACTGCCGAATCGGTTGCCGGCTCGCAAGCGCCGCAGGCCAGGCCGGGGCTCGCCGGACGCACTTCGCCGCCGTGGCCTTCGGTGACAAGTTCGACCCCGGGGGCCCGCAGGTGGCGGCGCGCTATGCGGCCCACACCGTCGCTGCGCGGGCGCGCTCAGGGCGCTCAGGGCCGGGAGGGCGCCCCTGCGGGGCTGAGTGCACGTGCCCGCGCGGCGGCCTCGAGCCACGCGATCAGGCGGTCGCCATGCACCAGGTCAGGAGCGATCGACACCCAGGTGCGTCGCGCGTGGTTGCTGTCGTCGCGCCAATCGATCTGATGCGACAGGCCCGCTGCCGGGATCAGCAGCTGCATCGGCATCTTGGCGCGGTTGGAGCCGGTGATGGCCGCGCGCGCGATGACGACTGGGCCGAAGAGGCCGTCGATCCGCAGCGTGTCGGCGTCGACGCGGGCCCGGAAGCGCGCGGCGCGCAGCGCGCCGAGGGTCAGGCGCAGGCTGATCAGCAGCAGGGCAACGGCCATTGCTGTCGGCATCGAGACGAACGGGCCGACCCCGGCCAGGCCAGCGGCCACCAGCAGGCACGCGAGCCCGAACACCGCGGCCAGCCCCCACGACACCGCGATGCTGGTCGGCGCGAATTGCACCAGGAAACTGCCGGGTGCGGGGGCATCCTGGGCCGCCGGTTCGGCGCGCTTGACGACGTAGGTCTGTAAGTAGCCCAGCGTGATGCCGAAGAACCCGGCGTGAAAGGCGAACGTGCCAGCCAGCGCGAGCCAGTCCGCCTGCGCCCAGCCGGTACGCAGCAGCGACAGCAGCAGCATCACCCCGGCACCGCCCAGGCCTGTGCTCAAGACGGTGCTGCGGAACAGCGCCATGCGAGAGGCGCGCTGTTCGCGCGCGATCTCCTCGATGGGCCCCAGCAGGGCGATGGCCTCCTGTGCGGCGGTCGCGTCGTCGCGGCCGGCGTCGCGGGCACGGTCGCGCGCTTCCAGCAGGAAGTCACGGGCTTCCAGCAGGGTCTGGCGACGCACGGCGGGAAAGCCCGCCAGGGCGGCATCCAGCGCGATGAGGTGGGCATCGAGGCGGGCATCTCCCGTGGCGAGGTCTGCAGGCAGGCCAGGCGAACGAAGGCGCATTGCGAGTGGCGTCATGGTCTTGCTCCTGTTCAATCGAGGATGGTCCGGTGCAGCAGGGCTGCCACGCGCCGCCATTCGGCGACGCGGCGGTCGAGGAAGGCTTGGCCGTCGGGCGTCAGCCGGTAGTACTTGCGCGGGCTGCCACGCTCGCCGGGCTCGTGGTGCGAGGCCAGCAAGCCGTTGCGCTCCAGCCGGTGCAGCAGCGGGTAGAGCGTGGCCTCCTTCACGAGGCCCGCATCCGCGCCGAGCACCTCGTCGAGCCGCTCGCGGATGCCGAAGCCGTAGTTGGGCCCGTCCCGCAGGACGTGCATCACCAAGGTGTCCAGCAGGCCCTTGAGGATCTGTTCGTCGGTTGATTCATTAGGCATACATCGATTACTTTACGACACAAGGTATACGTCGTCAAGCAAATCCCGGTTCGATGTACGTCGACGGGGCGCCCGATGCCCGAGCAGTCGTCGGGCGGGCTGGGCTCGATGGGGCCTTGACGGCGTGCCGGTGGCGTACCCATCCGGCCTCGCCCGGCGGTCAGCAGCCGGGCTGTTTGCCCAAGCCATCCACGAAGCGCCGCAGTGCGCTGCGAGCCTCGTCGTGGCGGTGAATGCCGCCGTGGCCCGCGCGCGGCGCCTCCACCACGGTGGCGCACTGCGGGTGGCGCATCTGCTGCACGATGGCGCGTGTGAAGCGCGGCGGCGACACCTCGTCCCGCCCACCCACCAGCATCAGCACGGGCCGGCGAAGGGGCTGCAGCGCCTGCCGGTTGTCGTAGGCCCTGACCGTGTCGGCCAGCCGGATGCTCACGAAGGGCTTGCCGTACCAAGGCACCTGGTTGTCGGCCCAGTCCTGGGCGTTGGTGAGCGTGCCTTCCAGGATCAGGGCGTCCGGGGCGTGCTGCTGCGCGAGGTGGGCGCCGACCAGGGTGCCCATGGAGTAGCCCCAGTACACCAGCGGCACGCCGGCGCCGCCCTGGCGCCGCGCTTCAGCCGCAGCGGCCTGGGCATCGGCCAGCAGCAGGCTCGTGCCGCCCTCGCCGGCGCTCAGCCCGGTGCCGCGGTAGTCCCAGACCATCACATGGACGGGCAAGTCGCCACCGAGCGCGGCCAGCCAGGCGGCGTCACGCTGGATGTGGTTGCCCCCGCCCTGGAAGTAGAGCACCGTGGCCCGGGCCTGGGGGTGGCGCATGAAAAGGCCCCCGAGGGCCACGCCGTCGTCGCTGCGGAACTGCAGGCGCTCCACCTTCCGAGGCGCCGCCAGCGGCTCCACCTGGGCGAGCCAGTCGGCAGGAACGGGCGCCGTGGAGCGCCGGAACATGTCGCCATCGCGCACTTCGATGGACGCGCAGCCGGCCAGGGCGGCCGCCAGCAGCAGGCAGGAGCAGAGCAGGCGTGGAAACGTGGAGGGCATGGTGGGCTTTGGCGTGAAGCGGCCTCTGCAGCAGGGGCCGTCATGGACGGAGAACGTGGGATCGACGCCTCACCAGAAAGTTCCACTTCCCTGATGCTGGACCGCCATGACCATGGGCTTGTGCCAGGCCATCAGGCTGGGCAGGAGGTCGAGGCCTTGCGTCGCTTCGAACGAGCGGGTCGGGTGCCGATCAGTGGTGCCGACCGGGTGGTCCACCCGCACGAGCGCGGTATTCCCGGTGTTGATCCGGCGATGGTCGACCAGCGGCCTCGTGTGTGCGCGCGGCCCAATGGGAGAAGTGGGGGTGGGATCCGGATTCATGGCGGGCAGGCACGGCGGGCGCCGCGAGTTCGACATGACGCAGATGCAAGGAAGCGATCCATTTGGGATAAAGAGAGAATCAAGACTTCACTCTTCCACTGGCGAGACAATCAAGATGCCCCTGATGCGCGACGTCGAACTGTTCGTCGAGGTGGTCGCCACCCGCAGCTTCACGCGAGCGGCGCAGCGGCTGGACATGCCGATGTCCACCTTGTCCCGGCGGATCTCGGAACTCGAGAAGGGGCTCGGGGTTCGCCTGCTCAATCGCACGACCCGGAAAGTGGAGCCCACGGAGGCAGGGGCGAACTATTACAAGAGGTGTGCGCACCTCATCGAGGAAATGCGACTGGCGCATGAGAGCCTGGCCGAGGTGGCCCATCGGGTGCGCGGCACCCTGCGGCTATCGTGCACGGCCGACTTCGCCACGCTGTACCTGCCCGACGTGCTGGTGTCCTTTGCCAAGGCCAACCCGGAGACCCGGGTGGAACTCGACCTGAGCAGCCGCCGCGTGGATCTGATCTTGGAGAACGTCGACGCCGCCATACGCATCGGGCGCCTGATCGACTCCGGGCTCGTCGCCCGTCGGGTGGGCACCCTGAGATCCTGGCTGGTGGCCTCGCCCCTGTACTTGCGCGCAAACGTGATCCCGCAGGTTCCGGCCGACCTGGGATCCCATGCCTTTGTTCGCCTGCAGGGTTTCGCCCACAGCACGCCTTGGATGCTGCAGCCCGCCGGCGGCAAGGGGAGCGGGTTCTCGTTTGAAGCTCCGTCACGATTTGCCGCGGGCAGCATGGCGATGGCCAGGGAGCTGTTGCTTCGTGGCGCCGGGATCGGCCTCATCGACGCCCGGATGGCGGCCCAGGACATCCAGCGTGGATCCTTGCGCCGTGTGCTGCCTGATTGGCAGGGACCGGACACGCCGCTGAACCTGGTGACGGTCTCGCGGCTGTGGCCAGCACGCCTCGCGCGCTTCGCCGATGAGCTTGCCAACGGTCTGGACCATGGCACCTCGCGCCTGTAGTTGCGCCGGCCCGCCACGCATGCAGAAGTGGCGCTTTGTTCCATGAATGGAATTTAGTTTTCCATCTGCACGCTTGGCCAAGCCGAGGGTTGCAGCCATAGTGCCTGCGGCAATCCCGGGTTCAGGCGCGTCGAGGGAACTCGCTTGCACGCCATGCCGGAGTTCAAGGGAGGTTTCATGACGTTGAAGGCGGGGACGCAGAGTCCGATCGTGCGGTGGGCGAAGGCTTGGGCACTGGCCTTCTTGATCGGTGGCCTGGTGGCCTGCGGTGGGGGAGATCCGCCGGCCGTCTTTCAGACGACGTGGTCCGTAGCCGTCCAGAACTTCAACAACCCGGTCCTGACGCCTGCCCCGGCCGCCACCTATTTCCAGAACCAGACGATTCGCCAGCGCATGCGCGTGAGCGTGGGCGGGACATCGGTCAAGGTCCGTGTGTCCAACGTGTTTGGAACGGCTCCCCTGGTGCTCGACGCGGTGCGGATCGCCCGGGCGTCCACCGATGCCGCGGCGCCCGCCACGGACATCGATCCGGCGTCGGACACGGCCATCACCTTCAATGCCAACGCTTCCGTCACCTTGGCGCCCGGGCAGGAGGTGTGGAGCGATGAGGTCGTCTTCAGGGTGGCAGACAGGAGCGATGTGCTCGTGAGCATCTTCGTGGCGGGCCAGACACAGGTGGCGACGTTCCACAGCTTCGCCAACCAGGCAGGAGGTGCCGTGTCGGGCAACGCGGCATCTTCAGGCACCCTGTCGAACCCCGCTCGCGTCAACTCGGTCTATTGGTTGAGCAAGATCGATGTCCGCCATGACGGTGCGAAGGGCGCAGTGGTAGCCATCGGGGACTCGATCACCGATGGCGCGGGGACCACCTCGGGCGCGAACAGGCGCTGGACCAACCAACTCGATGCTCGCCTGGCGGCCGATCCGTCATTGGCAGCCTATGGCGTGGTGAATGCGGGGATCCTGGGCAACAGGATCCTCTTCGATGGCATCGGACCCAGGGCGGTGGATCGGTTCACCCGGGATGTGCTGGAGGTCAGCAACGTCAAGGCTGCCGTGATCCTGCTGGGCATCAACGACATCAACATCGGCCCCACGGTGGCGGGTCAGGACGTGACGGCTCAACAGGTCATCGACGGGTTGACCACGATGGTCCGGGCCGGACAGGCCGCCGGGAAGAAGGTCTTCCTGGCCACGATCATGCCGAACAAGGGCTTCACGCGGTATCCGTTCACCGAAGCCGGCGAAGCCAAGCGTCAAGCCGTCAACGCCTGGATACGAAGCAACTCCCTGGCCAACGGGGTGGCCGACTTCGATGCCATCGTTCGCAATCCCGCAGACCCGACGACGATCAACCCTGCCTACAACAGCGGGGACAATCTTCACCCCAACGATGCCGGCGCAAAGGCCATGGCTGATGGGTTCAACCTGAGTCTCATCGGCGGGCTTTGACCCGCCAGCTGGGTTCCGAAACCGCGCCGCCACCCGCGCCTCGGTGGTGTCTTCACCGTGAGCCGAAGCGGTTCCGGGTGGCAACCAGCGGCACGGCAAAGGCCACCGCGAACACGGAGTTGAGGACGGCGTTGGGCCACAGCCCCGTCCACAGCGACACCGTGGTGTCCGGCACGAACCAGCCCACCAGCGACACCACGAAGACATTCCAGCCGTGGCGCTCGCCGCGCCGAAAGGGCCCCGCGAGCGTCAGCCACAGCGCCAGGCCCCAGCCCACCATCAAGGAGCCCATGACCGCATGCGCGAGCGTGAGGTAGGGCTGCACTGCGGGCCCGAAAGCCGCCACCGCACCGGCCTGGCCGTACATCAGGAGGCCGAAGCCTTGGCGGGCGAGGTCGGGCAAGGCCGCCAGCGCCAGCCCGAACAGGATCGTGCCGGCCGTGACGGCCTGCAGCCAGCGGTACCAGAAGGCCGGGATCGGGCGGGCAGGCCCGTGCGTGGGTGGGAGCGAGGCAGGCATGTCAGGGTCCGCCTTCCAGCATAGCCGACGCTGCCGCGGCGCCGAGGCGGGGCACCAGTTCGGCGCGCCAGGCCACCTCGGCCGGGAGGGGCTGGTTGACCGTGGCGGCCACCGTGAGGTCCAGAGACGGGCAGTGCGCGACGCCGCAGCCCCAGAAGCCGAGGTGCCCCCAGGCCTGGGCCGGCCCCATCGGCATGATTGCTGCCAGGCGGCTGTGCAGCCGGGCAACCCCTTCGCGCGCGCAGGGCACGACGATGCACCCTGCCGCGAGCGTCCCGGGACGCTCGAAGAGCTCCTGGCCGAACAAGGCACGCGCGAAGCGCACGAGGTCGCCCACCGTCGAGACGATCCCGCCGCCGCCGTAGCGGTCGAACGAGGCATCGAAGCCGGTGGCCTCCATCGCGCCGAGCCACTGCGGGGCCGGCGTGCCGGCTCCCGCCGGGGCAGGCTCGTCGTCCTCCCACCAGGTTCGGTGCAGCCCCAGGCGGTCGTAGCCGAGCAGCCTGCGCACGGCCACACCGAGCGGCTGCTCTGTCGCGCGCTCGATGGCTTCGCCCAGCAGCACGTAGCCCGTGTCCGAGTAGTGGAAGCGCTGGCCCGGCCCTTCCCCGCCGGGCTGGAGTTCGAGCGCGAGGGCGAGCTGCTCGGTGCGGGACCATCGCCGCCGGGGGTCCGCCAGCACCGCCTGCGCGTAGGCGGGCGCCGAGGCGTGGTCGGGCAGGCCACTCGTGTGGGTGAGCAGGTGGTCGAGCGTGATCCCGCGGGGGTCGTGGCTGGCGGCGGCGAGCATCGCCGCGTGGTCCGGTGACAAGTGATCCGCAACCGGGGCTTCGAGCCGCAGGAGCCCGTCTTCGACGAGCCGCAGCACCGCAGCGGCCACGAACACCTTGGTGACGCTGGCGATGCGAAAGGGGGTCTGCACGCCCGGGGGCGGGTTCGCTGCGGCCCTGGGGCCGCCGAGCGAGGCGCTCCAGTGCAGGCCGATCGACGGCGCCACCACCATGGCCATCACGCTCGGGACCTCCGGATCCTGGGCGGCCTGCCGCACGAGGGCATCGAGCCGCGCTGCGGCCAGCGTGCGCAGGTGGGTGGTCATGGCTATGGCGCGCTCCCGAGGTCGCCGTCCACGTAGTACCAGCGCCCGCCCTCGCGCACGAAGCGGCTGGTCTCCTGCAGCCGGTGGGCGCGGCCGCCGAGCTTGCTGCGCGCCACGAAGGCCACGGTGGCCGTGTCGCCTGCGCTCATGTGGCGCTTGACCTCCAGGCCCAGCCAGCGCAGGCCGGGCTCGAAGGCGGGCGGCTCGGTGGGCCGGGTGCTGGGGTGCCAGGTGGCCAGCAGGTAGGCGGCGTCCTCGCGCACGTAGGCTGTGTACCGGGAGCGCATCAGCGCGTCGGCGCTGGGAGCCTGCAGGTGCTCAGGGCCGGCGTGCCAGCGGCCGCAGCAGGCGGGGTAGGCCAGGCCGCTGCCGCAGGGGCAGGCTGCAGGGCGGGCGGGGGCACTCACCGCAGCGAAGGGTCGCCAGGCCCGGAAACCTTCAATCGACCGTGGCGCCGCTTGCCTTCACGAACCGGGCCCACTTGTCGATCTCGGCTTGCGTGAAGGCGCGCGCCTCGCCGGGGGTGTTGCCCACCGGGCGCAGGCCCAGGCTCGCAAAGCGCTCCTGGACGGCTGGCAGTTTCAGGATCTGCGCGACCTGGGCCTGGAGCTTCTCGATGATGGCCGCAGGTGTGCCTTTGGGTGCATACAGGCCGTTCCAGGCGTCGGCCGAGAACCCGGCAAACCCGCTCTCGGCGATGGTCGGGACGTCCGGTGCGGCGGGCGAGCGCGTCAGGCTCGTCACGGCAAGCGGCCGCATCTTGCCCGCCTGGATGTGCGGCACCGAGGAGGGCAGCCCGTCGATCATCAACTGCACGTTGCCCGCCAGCAGCGCCGTGATGGCCGGGCCGCTGCCCGCATAGGGCACGTGCAGGATGTCCACCCCGGCGAGCTGCTTGAGCATCTCGAAGGTGAGGTGCGCTGCTGTTCCGTTGCCGAGCGACGCGTAGCTGAGCTTGCCGGGTTCCTTCTTGGCCAGCGCGAGGAGCTCCTGCAGGCTGCGCGCCGGTACCGAGGGATGGGCCACCAGCACATTGGGCAGCGTGCCCACGGTCGTGATGGGATCGAAATCGCGCAGCGGGTGGTACTTCAGCTTCGGGTTCAGCGAGATGTTGATCGCGTGCGACCCCGTCACGCCCATGATCACCGTGTACCCATCGGGCGCCGCGCGCGACACCGCTTCGGCGCCCACCGAGCCCCCGGCACCCGCCCGGTTCTCGATGTTCACGGGCTGCTTCCAGGCCTGTGACAGCTGTTCACCGATTACCCGCGCCGCAATGTCGGTGGAGCCTCCGGGAGGAAACGGCACGACGAGCCGGATGGGCTGATTCGGGTAGTCGGCCTGGGCCCAGGCAGGCAGGCTCGCAGCAGCGGCTGCGCAAGCGCCACCCAGGACGAGGGATCGGCGGTGGACGTTGGCCATGTGTGCATCACTCCATTGGTCGAGAAGTTCGGGCGCGCCGGCTGTGGATCAGGCGGGCGTGACGATGAGTTCGCGGGGCAGCGCAGACAGGTGCTCCAGCCCCGTGGGCGTGATGAGCACGGTGTCTTCCAGGTGCACGCCACCGACCTCCGGATCGCGGTAGAAGACCTCGAAGTTCAGCGCCATGTTCGCCTCGACGGTCCAGCCGCGCGTCTTGTGCGCCGGCTCGCCGTATTCGAGCACGTCCAGCCCGATGCCGTGCCAGACCATGGTGGTCAGCATCGGCTCGAGCCCGTGGCCCGTGATGACGGCCTCCGCCGCCGCACGGCAGTCCAGGGTCTGAACCCCGGGGCGCAGCCGGGCTTCGGCCGCGGCCAGGGCGTCGCGCACCACGTCGTGAAGGTGCCGCAGCCGCGCCGAAGGCTCTCCCACCACCCCCGTGCGCGCGATGTCCATGTGGTAGAGCTTCCAGGTGCCGATGGCGTCGTAGACGACCACATCGCCGGCGCCCAGGTGCCGGCTCTCGGCCCAGTCGTTGTCCAGGACGAAGCCGCCATCCGGGCCCGCCCCGAACATCATCCCCCGCTCCCCGAGGAAGCGCCCGCCCTGGCCGACCACGCTCGAGCGGTAGGCGTCCACCATCTGCATGACCGTGCCGCCCACATGCACCGCGCGACCCGCATCCAGGAGGGCGCGGTCATTGATGTGCGCCCCACGCCGCAGCAGCTCGACCTCCGGCGCAGTCTTCACCATGCGGATCTCGCGGAAGACGTGCAGCGCATCGACCACCTCGATGCGCCCTTCGAGCCGCTCGGCCACCTGGGCACCCAGGCGCAGGTCGTCGAAGCCCACGCGCCACGTGCCGCGCGCGCCGAGGTGGGTCTCGAACCAGCCGCACAAAGCGCCCAGCAGATCCTCGGCCGAGGAGTCGCGCGTGGCGGCATACAGGTCGCGCAGCGGGTGGCGCAACTGCGTGTCGATCCCCACGCCGTCGGAGATCATGCGCAGCAGATAGGAGGCACTGGACCGGGTCTTCGCGCTGAAGAGCCGCAGGTCCGGCATCCAGGTGGGTCGGGTCACCAAGTAGGCCAGATCGTAGTCCGACACGCACAGGGCCGGCGGCACATCCTCGCGTGCGGGCAGCACGGCGGCCCCGAGGATGTCGTGGAACTGCCCCAGGACCGAGTCGGGCATGTGCCCGGACAGGTAGTAGAGGTTCTTGTAGCCGCTGCCCACCACCGCGTCGAGCCGGTGCCGGGCCATCACGGCGCGAGCTCGCTCACGGTTGACCAGGGGCGTGGCGGCGGCCTGTGACCGCACCTTCTCTTCGACGACTTCAGTCATGTGCACCTAAGGTTGCTGACGAACGGGTGAGCCTGCCCCTGCACAGACTGTCCGATCGACCATATAGAGGCCACCTGGTGCTGTCAACGAGGGTTTCGAAGGGTTGCCCATCGCGGCCGGGGCGGGCAGGGTCGGGGCATGACGAAAGCGCATCCATGACCCTTCCCAACCGCCTGGGCGGCCAGGTGGCCATCGTCACGGGCGCGGCAGGTGACCTGGGCTCGGCCATAGCCGCCCGGTTGCGGCTGCAGGGCGTGCACGTGGCCCTGCTCGATCACGATGGGCCGACGCTGATCCAGCGCCACGGGCCGGGGGCGGTGGCGCAACCCGCTGGCGCCCCGGACACGGGCTCAGCCGGCCGTGCCCTCGTCTTGCCGGCCTGTGACATCCGAGACGCGGACCAGGTGCATGCCGCTGTCGAGCGGGTCGTGGGCCACTTCGGCTCGGTACGCATCCTCGTGAACAACGCCGCGACGGTCACGCCCAAGTGCTCCGTGGCCGGGCTGTCGGTGCCCCAGTGGCGCGAGGCCCTGGACGTGAACCTCACGGGCGCATGGCTGATGACGCGTGCCTGCTGGCCCCACCTGGTAGCCGCGCGAGGCGGGGTTGTCTTGAACGTGGCCTCGCAGATGGGGCACGTCGCCTCCCCGGGTGGCGGGGCCTACGGGGTCTCCAAGGCCGGCCTCGTCGCGCTGGCGCGCGCCATCGCGGTCGATGGCGCTGCGCACGGCATCCGGGGGCTGAGCCTGTCACCGGGGGCCATCATGACGAGCCGCCTGACGGACCGGTATGGCAGCCCCCAGGCGGTGAGCGCTGCGCTGGCCTCCAAGTACCTGGCCGGTGAGATCGGCTCGGCCGAGGAGGTGGCGGAGGCCGCGTGGTACCTGCTCAACGGCGGGCCCTTCCTCAACGGCTGCGACCTGCTCGTGGACGGAGGCTACACGACCGTATGAGCCCGGCGCCTGCGCTCGATGAGCTGGATGACCTGATCGAGCAACTGCTGGCTGCGGCCCAACCGCCCGCGGTGCGTGAGTCGGCGCGCCTGCTCGTGCTCGACACCGTCGGCTGTGCCTTGGCCGGCATGCAGGCGCCGCCGGTGCGCGCTTTCATCGAGCACGCGGCGCGCCTCGACCCGGGCCCGATACCCTGGCCGGGCTTGCCCGCCACGCGCGGGCTGTCCGTGCACGGCGCGGCCCAGGTTCTGGCAATGGCCGCCTGCTGGGACGAAGCCTGCGAGGGGCTCGCCTACGCCCACGGCCGCCCGGGTGTGCCGGTCGTGGCGGCGGTGCTGGCGCTGGCTTCTTCGACGGGATGCACCTGGCACCAGGCCCTGGACGCCCTGGTTGTGGGCTACGAGATCGGGGGCCGCATGGGCAACCGCCTGCGGATCAAGCCCGGCATGCATGTGGATGCGGGCTGGCCCGCGCTGGGGGCGGCCGCTGCCGCCGCTTGCCTCATGGGTGGTGACGGCCGCGCGGTGCGGGCGGCCGTCGAGATCGCCGCGGCGCAACTGCCCTTCGGGCTCTACCTGCCCATCGCCCAGGGCGCCGACGGGCGCAACACCTACCTCGGCCACGCGGCCTCGCTGGGCATCTACGCGGCCGCCGCCGCCGCTGCAGGGGTGTGCGCGCCGCGCGGGGCCGTGGACGAGCATGCGCAGGTTGCGCTGTCCCTGGGCCCGGCAGGCGTGCTCGCGCCGGTGGGCCGCTGGTTGCTGTTGGAGGGGTACCTCAAGAGGTGGCCGGCCGTGCGGCACGTGCACTACGGCATTGCCGCGGCCCAGGCCATCCGGATGCAGTGGCCGGGCCTGGGGCAGGCCCTGCTGGAGCCCGGGCAGGTCGGGCCGATCCTGCTGCGTGCCTACCCGGAGGCGCTCACCTACTGCGGCATCCGTGCGCCCCGCACGCCGATCCAGGCGCAGTTCAGCCTGAGTTTCGGGGTCTCGGTGGCGCTGCGTTTCGGGGACCTCGAGCCACAGGCCTACCGGGACCCCATCTTCAGTGACCCGGGTGTCCGGGAGCTGGAGCGCAGGGTGGAGTTGCGGCCGGATGCCGAGCTTGGCGCAGCCGGCCAGCGCGCAGTCGTCCTGGAAGTGCGAGACGCGCAAGGCCGGTCGATGGCGGTGCGGGTGGACACCGTGGAAGGCGATCCGGGGCACCCGCTTGCGCGGGCGGCAGTGCGGTCGAAGTTCATCCGCTGTGCAGGCCTGCTGATGCCAGCGCCCCGCGCGGTGGACGCTGCGGACTCCCGGCATGGGCCTTGGGCCGAGGGTGACGTGGCCCTTCACGCGTGGTGGCGGTGCCTGGCGGGCGAGGGTGACGCCGGCCCGTCACCGTGAACACGTCAGCGAATCGACTCCAGGCTCAGCCCACCACCACCTCGGCAATCTCGATCTGCGGCGCCACGTTCGTGTAGTTCGGGATGTCGGCCATGATCGCCGTGCCGTGCGTGGCCATGACGGCCTGGAAGGGCTCGAGCGACTCCAGGTACAGCGCGCCCGAGGCCAGGAAGGCCGGCGGCGCACCCGGCGCACCGCCAGCCAGTCCCTTGTCGACGGTGTAGCGCACGAGCGCGGT
>CAILKA010000008.1 GCA_903834645.1 uncultured beta proteobacterium | reverse complement strand
CCGGGCAAGATGGTCAAGGGCATGGGTGGGGCCATGGACGTCGTGGCCGGCGTGAAGAGTGTCGTCGTGCTGATGGAGCACGTGGCCAGGAAGAAGGACGGCACGATCGACCTGAAGATCCTGCCGCAGTGCACGCTGCCGCTGACGGGCGTGGGCGTGGTCGACCGCATCATCACGGACCTGGCGGTGATGGACGTGACGCCACACGGCCTGAAGGTGGTGGAGATGGCCCCGGGCGTGACGCGCGAGGAGCTGCAGTCCAAGACGGGTGTGACGCTGCGGTGAGGGGGCGCCTGCGCTCCGCCGTGGCGGCGGTCGTCTCGCGTGCCGGGTCGGTCGGCTTTTTCGGCGTTCTCGGCCTTGTCGGCCTGAGCGCCGTCATCGGGCTGTCTGGCTGTGTCGCTTCGCCGCCACCCGCCCCGCCGGATGCCAGGGCGCCTGGCGCGGCCGTCACGATGCCCGAGGGAGCCTCCGGCTGGACGCCCAAGCCGGGCTGGCACGCCGCGCGGCAGATGGTGGCCAGCGCCAACCCGCTGGCCACCGAGGCCGGGCTTCGTATCCTGCGCGCCGGCGGCACGGCGGTGGATGCGGCGGTGGCGGTGCAGATGGTGCTGACGCTTGTCGAGCCGCAAAGCAGCGGCATCGGTGGCGGCGCCTTCCTCATGCACTGGGACGGCAAGCGCGTCACGGCCTTGGATGGGCGCGAGACCGCGCCCGCCGCCGCTGACGAGAAGCTGCTGCTCGCGCCCGGTGGCCGGCCGCTCACCGTCACCGAGGCGGCAGTGGGCGGCCGCGCAGTGGGCGTACCGGGTACGGTACGGCTCATGGAAGCGGCCCATCGCGCCCACGGACGGCTGCCCTGGAACCAGCTCCTGCAGCCGGCCATCGAGCTGGCCGAGCGGGGGTTTGCCGTGAGCCCGCGGCTGCACGCGCAGCTCAAGGCCGATCCGGCCCTGAAGTCGCAGCCGGCCGCCCGGGCCTATTGGTTCGGTGCGCCCGACGGGGACGCCTGGCCGGTGGGCCACATCCTGCGCAACCCTGCCCTGGGGCAGATCCTCAGGCAGCTCGCCGAGCGCGGCAGCGCAGCCTTCTACGAGGGCCCGGTGGCCGCCGACCTCGTGCGCCGCGTGCGCAGCCACCCGACCAACCCGGGGGTGATGACGCAGGAGGACCTGCGCGGCTACAGCGTCAAGGCGCGGGAGGCTCTTTGCACCGACTGGCGGCGCTACCGCGTATGCGGCTTTCCTCCGCCTTCCTCCGGACACCTGGCCGTGATGCAGATCCTGGGCATCGGCGAACACCTCGGGTGGGGTGAGGGCACGCCCATGCGTGGCGCTGCTCCCGGCGCCGACTTCCTGCACCGCTACACCGAGGCCGCGCGCCTGGCCTTCGCCGACCGCGCACAGTACGTGGCCGACCCCGACTTCGTGCCGGCGCCGGGCGGCGACTGGCTGTCCTTGCTCGACCCGGCCTACCTCAAGCAGCGTGCCGCACTCGTGGGGCCGATGAGCCTGCGCGTGGCGCCGGCCGGCCAGCCTCCGGGCGTGCAGCGCCTGTCCTTCGCGCCGCAGCCCGAGCAGCCCGAGTACGGCACGAGCCACGTCAGCATCGTCGACGCACGCGGGCACGCGGTGTCGATGACGACAACCATCGAGGCGGTCTGGGGGGCGCGTCAGCTTGCTGACGGGGGCACTGGGCTGCCCGGCGGCTACATGCTCAACAACGAGCTCACCGACTTCTCCGCCGCACCGGCCGATGCGCAGGGGCGGCCGGTGGCCAACCGCGTTCAGCCCGGCAAGCGGCCACGCTCGAGCATGAGCCCCACGCTCGTCTTCGACCGCGACAGCGGCCGCCTGGAGATGAGCCTGGGCTCGCCCGGCGGCGCGATGATCATCCACTTCGTGGCCAAGACGCTGCTGGGCACGCTGGCCTTCGGTCTGGACGCGCAGCAGGCCATCGACCTGCCCAACTTCGGCAGCCTCAATGGCCCGACAGCGCTGGAGCGAGGCCGCTTCCCGGCCGAGACCGTGCAGGCGCTGCAGGCGCGCGGCCACATCGTGGGCGAGACCGAGCTCACGAGCGGGCTGCAGGCGATCGTGCGCACGCCGCGTGGCTGGTTCGGAGCCGCCGATCCGCGCCGCGAGGGCGTGGCAATGGGGGATTGAATCGCCCGGGGCAACCGGCTCAGGGCGGGGAGAAGCGTGCCGCTCCCGCCGGCTGGTCCAACGCCTGACGCAGGGCCTGCGACAACTGCGCGAGCATGCCGGCCCAGTCGCCAGGGGAGGGCTGACGGAAGATGCGCACCGACGGATACCAGGGCGTGCGGTCCTCCTGCAGCGACCAGCGCCAGTCCGGCGCCGTGGGCAGCATGAGCCAGGCCGGCGCCCCGATCGCGCCGGCCAGGTGGCAGAAGGCCGTGTCCACGGTGATGAGCAGGTCCAGCTCCGCCAGCAGCGCCGCCGTGTCGGCGAAGGTGCCGAGCTCTGCCGGGGTCAGCACCTCGACCGCGATGCGGTCTGCGTGCGCCTGTGCGTCGCCGGATCGGTCGCCCGACTGCAGGGCGTACCAGGCCACGTCGGCGTGCTCGCCGAGCCGGGCCAGCATCTCGAAGGGCACTGCGCGGCGGCGCTCGTAGTCGGCCTCTGGCCGGCCGCCCCAGACCAGGCCGATGCGCGCCCGCGCCGGTCGGCGCGCCAGGCGCTGGCGCCACGTCTGGCGGCGCAGCGGGTCGGCACTCAGGTAGGGACCGGGTGTGCCGACGTTCGTGGCATCGACGCCGAGCCGGTGCGGCAGGCTGCCGACGAAGGTCCAGTGATCGTAGGCCTGGGAGCGGATCTCGTCGAGGCGGGTGAGGACGGCGGTGCCCGAGAGGGTGCGCATCAGGTCCTGAAGGGGCGGCGGCACGCCGAGGATCACCTCTGCGCCGGCAGCGGCCAGGCGCGGCACGTAGCGGCAGAACTGGATGTGGTCGCCAAAGCCCTGCTCGGTGAGCACGAGCAGGCCCTTGCCGCGCAGCGACTCGCCCTGCCAGACGGGCCGGCGCTGCAGGGGCTGGCGGATGGGGTTGGAGACGTCCCCCGGCCCCAGCTGCAGCCGGGACTCGTACAGCGCGAAGCCTTCCGGGTAGCGCCCCTGGTCGAGCACGGTCAGTGCCAGGCGGTAGGCCAGCCCGGCCGCATGGGGCGCGGCGCGCAGCCCCTCGCGCAGCACCGCCTCAGCCGTGGCGCTGCGCCCCTGCTCGATCAGCACGTCGGCGCGGGCCAGCGTGACAGCCGGGTGCGCGGGCCAGATCAGGGCCGCCCGGTCGGCCTCGGTGCGTGCCTCCTCGAGCTGGCCGAGCATGCGGCGCACATTGGACAGTGCCAGGCGCAGCTCCGGGTCCTCCGGGGCCAGCGTGGTGCAGTGCTCCAGGGCCTGCGCCGCCTCGGACAGGCGGCGCAGAGCCACCAGCGCGCGGCCCCGCCCGAACCAGGCCTGGGGGTGATGCGGGTCGCGCTGGCAGGCATGCTCGAAGTGCGGCAACGCGTCGGACGCTCGCTTGACGTCCAGCAGCGCATAGGCCAGGTTCACCCGCGAGGCAACGTGGTTGGGGTCCAGCTCGACGGCCGCCTGCCCGTGCCCGAGCGCACGCGCCGCCAGGCCGCCCCGGCGCAGCACCTCCGCCAGGTTCGCCCGGTGCGAGGGGTCGCGAGGCGCGAGCTCGATGGCCCGCTCCAGGCTCGCCACCGCCTGCAGCCCCTGGCCGAGTTCCGCCTGCACCACCCCCAGGCGGTTCCAGGCCTCGGCCAGGTCAGGGAATTCGCCCACCAGTTGGAGGCCCAGCCGCTCGGCGTCTGCCAGGCGCCCGGCTCGGCGCAGCGCGTCCAGCGTCTCGAAGGCCTGTGCGATGAGCGCCGCGGTGGAGTGCCCGGCCTCAGGTGCGGTTGGATCCGATGGCATATGCGACCTCCTGGACGAGCGGGGGCCCGCCGTAGATGAAGCCGGTGTAGAGCTGAACCAGGTCGGCGCCAGCCTCGATCTTGCTGCGCGCATCGGCGCCGCTGCATACGCCACCCACACCGATGATCGGAAAGCCCGGGCCGAGCGCGGCGCGCAGCGCGCGGATGACGTGGTTGCTCGCCTGCAGCAGGGGGCCGCCCGACAGGCCACCCGTCTCCTGGGCGTGCGGCAGCCCGGCCACCGCGTCGCGGGACACGGTCGTGTTGGTGGCGATCACGCCGTCCAGGCCGTGACGCTGCAGGGTGGCGGCGATGAGCCCCAGCTGCGCGTCGTCGAGGTCTGGTGCGATCTTCAGGAACAGGGGCACGCGGCGGCCGTGGACTTCGGCGAGCCGGGCGCGCCGCGCCTGCAGTGCGCCCAGCAGCGCGTCGAGCGCCTCGTCGGACTGGAGCGCGCGCAGGTTCTTCGTGTTCGGGCTCGAGATGTTGACCGTCACGTAGTCGGCATGCGGGTAGACGCCCTCCAGCCCGGCCAGGTAGTCATCGGCAGCGTGCTCGATCGGGGTGGCCGCGTTCTTGCCGAT
>CAILKA010000007.1 GCA_903834645.1 uncultured beta proteobacterium | reverse complement strand
TCAGCCTGCACGAGCGCCCGGCGCGTGGCGGGGTCGCGGATCGGGCGCAGGTGGGCGCGCGCATCCTTCACCGTCCATCGCCCGCTGCTGTCGTCGAGCACCAGGTCGATCACGCCCAGGTGGTCGCCCCAGCGCCCGGGCATCACGGCCGGGATGCCGTTGATCGTGCCGCGTGCGATGTCCACCTTCGGGTAGTTGGCGAAGAAGCGCCCGGGGAACTCGCCGTGCGAGTGGCCGAAGAGGATCGCGTCGATCCCCGGGATCTCGGCCAGCCGCGCCACCGAGTTCTCCGCAAAGCGCGGCGTCTCGCCGCGCTCGAAGCCCGAGTGCGGGATCGCCACCACGAGCTGCGCCCCTTCCGAGCGCATCTTCGGCACGAGCCGGCGCGCGGTCTCCTGGATGTCGGTGGCGAAGACGCGCCCCTCCAGGTGCGCGCGGTCCCACACCATGATCTGCGGCGGAACGAACCCGATCACGCCCACCTTCAGCCGGTGCTTGCCGCCAGCTTCGTCGGTGAAGGTACGGTCCAGGATCACGTAGGGCGTGAAGGCGTGCTTCGCCTGCTCGCGCGGCACGCCCGGCTCGTCGACCATCACGTTGGCGCTCACGTACGGAAAGTTCGCGCCCGCCATGGCCTGGCGCAGGAAGGGCAGGCCGAAGTTGAACTCGTGGTTGCCGATGTTGGCGGCGTCCACGTCGAGCCGGTTGAGCACCTTGTAGGCCGGGTGCACCTCGCCCGTGGGCAGCGGCCGGATGCGCGCCACGTAGTCGCCCAGCGGGCTGCCCTGCAGCAGGTCGCCGTTGTCGAAGAGCAGGCTGTTGCGGGCCTCGGCGCGGGCGCCCCTGATGAGGGTGATCGTCCGCGCCAGGCCGTATTCGTCGGTGGCCTTGTCCTGGTAGTAGTCGTAGTCGAGCAGGTTCATGTGCACGTCGGTGGTCTGCAGGATCCGCAGGCGGATCTCGGCGGCCCCCGCGTGCGCGGTCAGCCCGGCCAGCAGCACCGATGCGAGGCAGGTGGTCAGGGCGCGGCGCCATGTGCGCGCGTGCGCAGGCACGGGCGCAGGCACCGGCACGGCCACGGTCATGTGGGCCGCACGGCCTGAGTCCTGGTGGGTGTGCATCGCGTGTGTCCTCTGTCAGGCGGCCTCGGCCTGCAGCGCACGCTCCAGCGCCTGCAGGTCGGCCTCGTCGTTGTAGCCCTGCACCGACACGCGCACGAAGGTGGCGCCGCGGTGCTGCGTCACCGGCACCTCGATGCGGTGGTGGTCGAAGAGCCGCGCGCGCAGGGCCGCGGCGTCGGTGTGTGGCACGGGCAGCGGCACCATCTGCCCGAAGTCGTCGTCCGCGCCGATGGGGGCCAGGCCGGTGCGCGCGGCCACGCGGTGCATCAGTGCCACCGCCAGGGCGTGACAGCGCGTGCGCACCGCGTCCCAGTCGTGGGCGCGCTGGAAGGCCAGCGCGTCGGGCACCGTCAGCCAGGCCGAGAGGTCGCGCGTGCCCTGCCACTGCATGCGCCGCTCCAGCACCGTGGAGCCGGTGTAGGCATCGAAGCCGCTGTGCCCGCCCGTGCCCTCGGCCACGTAGCCCCAGCTCGTGACCGGTGCGTGCAGCATCGCGTGGTGCTCGGGCCGCACGTGCAGGAAGGCGCTGCCCTTGGGCGCGCACATCCACTTGTGGCAGTTGCCGGTGTAGAAATCCGCCCCCAGCGCGTCGAGGTCCAGCGGCAGCTGGCCCGGGGCGTGCGCGCCGTCCACCAGCACCGGCACGCCGCGCGCGCGCATCCGCGCACAGAGCTCGGCCAGCGGGAAGACGAGCGCGGTGGTGGAGCTCAGGTGGCTCACGAACACGAGCCGCGTGCGCGGGCCCAGCGCCGCCTCCATGCGATCGGCAAAGCTTGCGCTGTCGAACGGCAGCGGGATCTCCACCCGCCGAAACGTGGCGCCGGCGGCGGCGCACACGCGCTCCCACGTCGCCTCGCAGGCGCCGTACTCGTGGTCGGTGGTGAGCACCTCGTCGCCGGGCTGGAGCGGAAAGGAACGCGCCACCACGTTCACGCCGGTGGTGGCGTTGGGCACGAAGACGAGGTCGTCCGCCCGGGCGCCAAGATACGCGGCCAGCGCCTGGCGCGAGGCGCGCAGCAGCGCGCCGCTGCGCCGGCCGAGGAACTCCACCGGGTTGCGCTCGAGCGCGAGCTGGTGGCGCTGCAGGGCCTCGAACACCGGCTTCGGGCAGGCACCGAAGGAGCCGTGGTTCAGGAACACGACGTCGGGGTCGAGGAGGAAGAGCGCCTTCATGGCCGGCGCCATCTTACGCAAGGGCTGCGCACGGGGCTCTGACGGACCCACCAAGCAAAACGGCTGCCAGGGGCAGCCGTCGACGTGTAGGGTGTTCTCGGCGCGGTTA
>CAILKA010000006.1 GCA_903834645.1 uncultured beta proteobacterium | reverse complement strand
CGGCGTGCGCAAGCGCGAGGTCTTCGGCTGGGCGATGTACGACTTCGCCAACTCCGGCTACACGACGGTGGTGCTCACGGCCGTGTTCAGCGCCTACTTCGTGGGCGGCGTGGCCGGGGGCGCCAACTGGGCCACCTTCGCGTGGACGCTGACACTCGCCGCCTCGAGCCTCGTCGTCATGCTGACGATGCCCGCGCTCGGCGCCTACGCCGACCTGCGTGCGGCCAAGAAGCGGCTGCTCGTGCTCTCCACGCTCGGCTGCGTGCTGGCCACGGCGGCGCTGGCTGGCGCGGGCCCGGGCGACATCGCGTGGGCGGTCGTTTTCGTCATCCTCTCCAACATCTGCTTCAGCTACGGCGAGTCGCTGATCGCGGCATTCCTGCCCGAGCTGGCGCGGCCCGAGAGCCTGGGGCGCGTCTCGGGCTGGGGTTGGAGCTTCGGCTACTTCGGCGGCATGTTGGCCCTGGGGCTGAGCCTGGGCTACGTGCTGTGGGCGCAGGCCAGGGGCCTGCCCGCCTCGCACTTCGTGCCGGTGACGATGGTGCTGACGGCGGTGATCTTCGGCCTGGCCTCGCTCCTGACCTTTGCGTTGTTGAAGGAACGCGCACAGCCGCAGGCGGCGCAGGGGCCCCAAGGGGCGGCCGCTTCCGGGCTCGCGGCTTCTCTGGCGCAACTCGCCCGCACCTGGCACGAAGCCCGGCGCTTTCGGGACTTCAGCTCGCTGCTGGCCTGTGCAGTGGCCTACCAGGCGGGCATCTCGGTGGTGGTGGCACTGGCTGCCATCTATGCCGAACAGGCGCTGGGCTTCAAGCAGATCGACACGATGATCCTCATCTTCCTGGTGAACATCGCCGCCGCGCTGGGCGCCTTCGCCTGGGGCTATGTGCAAGACCGCATCGGCCACGTACGCGCCATTGCCCTCACGCTCGTGGGCTGGATCGTGATGACGATGCTCGCAGGCGCGGCCACCACACCCATGCTCTTCTGGGTGGCCGCGGTCGTCGCCGGGCTGTGCATGGGCAGCAGCCAGTCGGCCGGCCGGGCTCTGGCCGGTGCACTCGCCCCGGAGCGCCAGCGTGGCGAGTTCTTCGGCCTGTGGACGTTTGCGATCCGGCTGTCTTCGATCATCGGCCCGGTGACCTACGGCCTGGTGACACTGCTCACCGACGGCAACCATCGCCTGGCCATCTTCGGCACCGGGCTCTTCTTCGTGATCGGGCTCGTGCTGCTGCGCGCGGTGGACGTGCAGCGCGGCATCGCGGCGGCACAGGCTGCCGATGCGCAGGCGGGCGCCGCAGCCGGGGCCGTGCAGTGACCCCCGAGATCCCGCTCCACCCCTCGCGCCGCCGCGAAGACCATGGCGTGAACCCGGCGCCCGACTGGGCCTGCATCGCGCAGGAGCTCGAGGGCCTGCACCTGGTGGCCGCCGAGCGGCCGCGCCAGGTGCTCTCGCGCGACTACTACTGGTACAGCCCCGCGCTGTCCGAAGCGCTGGACGGCTGCATGGCCGACCTCGTCGTGCGCCCCACGAACGAGGATGAGGTGCGGCGCATCGCCGCCGTGGCGGCGCGCCACCGCATCGCGCTCACCGTGCGCGGCGGCGGCACGGGCAACTACGGCCAGTGCGTGCCGCTCGTGGGCGGGCTGGTGCTGGACGCCACACGCCTGAACCGCGTGCTCGACATCGCCCCGGGCCGCGTGCGCGTGCAGGCCGGCGCCCGGCTGCACGACATCGAGCGCGCGGTACGCGCAACCGGCCAGGCCCTTCGCATCTGGCCCAGCACCTGGCGCGCCGCCACGCTCGGGGGCTTCATCGCAGGCGGCTTCGGCGGCGTGGGCTCCACGGCGCACGGCGTGCTGCGCGACCCCGGCAACCTGCTGAGCTGCCGCGTG
>CAILKA010000005.1 GCA_903834645.1 uncultured beta proteobacterium | reverse complement strand
GCTACGACCGTGATCTCAACCGGGTGCGCTGCGAGGCCATCGTACGCCGCGTCGAGGAGCTCTTCCCCGGTGCCGGCGACACCACGCAGGCCCAGTTCTGGACCGGCCTGCGCCCGGCCACGCCGAGCAACGTGCCCCTCATCGGCCGCAGCAAGCTTCCCAACCTCTTCCTCAACACGGGCCACGGCACCCTGGGCTGGACACATTCCTGCGGCTCGGGCAAGAGCATCGCGCGCATCGTCTCGGGGCTGGAGCCGGAGCTCGACTTCGCGTTCACTGGGGTCGAGCGCGGACGGGGCCGCACAGGGTCGCGTGCGCTGGCGTCGCCGGCCACCCCTTGACACGCTTCGACCCGAAGCACGCCCATGACCTGAACGAAAACGGCCCCTCGCTCGCGCCAGGGGCCGTCTGGGAGTGTCATCTGGGGTGGCTGATGGGACTCGAACCCACGACGACCAGAATCACAATCTGGGACTCTACCAACTGAGCTACAGCCACCGTAGAGCCGTCGATTCTAGCATCGGCGAGCCCGCGCAACCCCAGCTGGCCGGGGGTCCGCCGACCGGCCCCGCCATCAGGTACCGACCGCCGAGGCCGCAGCCGCAGCTGCCTTCGCCGCAGGCTTCACCTCGGCACGGTGGCGCTTCTTGAGGGCCTCGGTGTAGGCGGCCGACTCGGCCGCCGCCCACAGCTGGCCGAGCTGCTCGTTGAGCCTGGCCTCGGTCTGGGCATCGATATCGCGCGGCAGCACCTTGAGCACCCGAACCACGGCATAGCCGGCATCACCCAGGCTCACGCCGACGGCGGCCGGCAGCTTGTCCGAGGGCGCCTTGAGCACTTCATCCAGCACCTGGCGAGGCAGATCCTGTGGCTGGTTGCGCGCGACCACGAGCTTGCGCGGCAGTGCCTTGGCAGCATCCTGACGCAACTCGGCCAGCCGCGCCTCGCCATCCTTCCTGGCCAGCGCCGACGCCTGCTCGCGCACCACCGCCTCGCGCACGCGTTCGCGCACATCGGCCAGCGGCGGCGTGCGCGCCGGGGTATGGGTGAGCACACGCGCCGCCACGAGCTGGCTGCCGCCGAGGTCGATGGCTTCGGTGTTGCGCTTGTTCTTGAGAGAGTCGGAGGCGAACAGGGCCTCGAGCAGCTTGGCCGAGCCCAGGGGCCCCTGCGCGCCGGGGGCGGGGGTACGCTGCACGGTGGCGGTCTGCTTGGTGAGCTTGAGCTTGTCCAGGGCAGGCTGGAGGCTGTCGGACTGCTCGTACACGGTGTTGGTGAACTGCTCGGCGGCCTCGGCGAAGCGCTTCTGAGCCTGCTGCGTGCGCAGCGCCTGCTCGATCTCGGCGCGCACCTCGGCCAGCGGCTTTCTTTGCCCGCCGCGCACCGCGTCGAGACGGATGATGTGGTAGCCGAAGTCGGTCTCGACCAGATCACTGATCTCGCCTGGCTTCATCGAGAAGGCCTGGTCCTCGAAGGGCTTGACCATCGCGCCGCGGGCGAAGAAGTCGAGGTCGCCGCCACGCTCGGCCGAGCCGGGATCCTGGGAGTTCCTGCGCGCGAGTTCGCCAAAGGTGGCGGGCGCCTTGCGGGCCTGGGCCAGCAGCTCCTCAGCCTTCTTGCGGGCCTTCTCGCGCTCCGCCGCCGGCTGATCCTTGGGCGCATTGAGCAGGATGTGGCTGGCGCGGCGCTCTTCCGCAGCGGTGTAGCGGGCGGCGTTTTCTTCGTAGAACTTGGCGACTTCGGCCTCGTCGACAGCCAGCCCGGTCTTGATCGATTCCAGGCTCAGCACCGCGTACTCGATCTGAGCCTGCTCAGGCAGGCGCAACTTCGCCTCGTTGGCCTGATACCAGGCCTCGAGATCGGCTTGTTCGGGCTTGACCTTGGCCGCGTAGTCGGCGGCTGCGAAACGCTCCAGCTCGACTTCGCGCCGCTGCAGCCAGGTGTCGAGCATCCTCGTGGCGGATGCCTTGGGCAGGATCGACGCACCGCCCAGCCCGGCCATCACCTGACGGGTGCCGAGGTCGGCGCGCAGCTGCTCGGCAAAGGCTTCGGAGCTCAGGCCCTGCGCAGCCAGCACGTCCTTGTTGACCGTGCCATCCGGGTTGCGCAGGCCGGCGAGCTGAGGATCGGTGCGGAAGATGCGCTGCAGCCGCTCATCACCCGGGGCGAGGTGGCCCGCCTGCGCCGCCGCACGCATCACGCGCTCGCGCAGCAGGTTGTCCAGCGTCTCCTGGCGCGCCTGCGGCGTGTCGAACATCTTCACATCGACGCCGGGCATCTGGCGGCGCGTCTGGTCGAGCCAGCGCTGGTGCGCGAGATCCCAGTCGCCTTGGGTGATCGTCTGCCCATCGACGCTCGCCACGGCACGCATGCCGGCCTCCGAGAAGCGCGAGTAGCCCTGCACACCAAAGAAGACGAAGGACGGAAAGACCAGCAGGAACAGCATCAGCTGGAAGAGTCTGGTGTGCGCGCGGACGAATTCGAACATGGCGGTGGACGCAAGAGGCCGTTGGCGAACTGCTCGGTGTAAACGACGAAGGCGAAACGGAGTTCGCCTTCAGTCTTCGTGTCTGGTGGGTGCTGACGGGATCGAACCGCCGACCTACGCCTTGTAAGGGCGCCGCTCTGCCAGCTGAGCTAAGCACCCGGTGCGG
>CAILKA010000004.1 GCA_903834645.1 uncultured beta proteobacterium | reverse complement strand
TGGGCAGACCGCCTTCGGCAGCCGGATCCCGCTTGGGCCCTCGGCCTGGGTGAGCACGGCCGAGGGCATCGACCTCGTGCTGATCTCGCGCTGCCAGCAGGTCATCGGGACGGATCTCTTCACCGGCCTGGGTATCGACCTGGCGCGCAAGCACGCGGTGGTGGTGAAGTCGATGCAGCACTTCCTGGCCGCCTTCGCTCCGCTTGCGCGCGAGGTGCTCTATGCCGACTCACCCGGGCTCTTGACGGCCGACTTCGCGGCCCTGCCCTCCCAGCATCGCGACCCCAACTATTGGCCACGCGTGGCCGATCCCTGGTCGGGTTCGGGTCCCTGAACCCGTCCTTCAACCCCAAGGCGCGAGCTGAGAGACGCCGCGTCGGCCCATCAAAGAGGAGCCACATGTCTGCCGTCGACCGCCGCCTGGCCCAACTGGGACTCGCCTTGCCTGAACCCCTGAAGATGCCCCCGGGAACCCAGCTGCCTTTCCCCTGGGTTCGCGTGATCGGCCAGCGGGCGCGCTTTTCCGGACACGGCCCCACGCTGGCTGATGGCAGCGTGGCCGCTCCGCTGGGCAAGGTGGGCGCGCAGCTGACGGTGGAGCAAGGCTATGCCGCTGCTCGGCTCACGGGCCTGGCCGTCCTGGGCAGCCTGCACCGCGAACTGGGCAGCCTCGATCGGATCGAGGCCTGGGTGCACATCCTGGGCATGGTGAACTCGGCCCCAGGCTTCGACCGTCAGCCCTCGGTCATCAACGGCTTCACCGACCTGATCCTGGAGGTCTTCGGCCCGCAAGTGGGGGCCCACGCCCGCAGCGCCGTGGGCATGGCCGAACTGCCATTCGGGATACCGGTGGAGATCGAGGGCGAGGTGCTCGTGCGACCGGATTGAGCCGGGGCTCCGGAACTGAGATCGGCCCTGGCCGACTGCCCCGCCGTGGCGCTCCTGGGTGCGCGGCTGCAGGCCGCCCGGGCGCCAGTCGACGCGTAGGAGACGCAGCGGACGACTGAGTGACGCAGGGGGTGCGGCGGCCAAGCCCGGCGGAGAGCGGCCCATCTGTGTCGACTGCCGTATGGGAGAAGGCGGCCTACAGGTCGGCGGCGCGTCCCGCACCTTCTTCGGACCACCTCCACCGGACCCGACCGACACTCGCCAGCTTCAGCGGGTCGACCAGGGTCGACAGGCTCACCCGGGCGAATAATTCCGTCTGGTCGACAGTCTGACTCGGCGTCAATCGGCCGATACCGCCAGGATGGCCTTCGGGTTGGACTTGGCAATGGCCAGCAGCGTTCGGGCGGCACCGCTGGGCTGCTTGCGCCCCTGCTCCCAGCCCTGCAAGGTTCTGACCGATACGCCGAGCAGCCGCGCGAACTGGGACTGCGACAACCCCGTGGCTTCGCGCGCCTCGGTCGCGGACGACAGGACAACCTGCCCCTTGCCGGCCTTCATGTCCTTCAGGGACTGGAGGATCTCGGCACCGATATCCCGCCCAGCCTCCTGCTTGGCCAGCTCAGCGGGGGTCAGCTTCCTAGGCTTCGAGGACACGTCGGATCTCCTTCAGCGTTGCCAGAGTCTCGACGACAGCGAGCATGCCAAAGTGTACGCCTAGGGCGTATAGTCAATCAAGTGCCCACTGCTGGCAGACTTGAGCAGCCCGGCGGGCGGTGGGGACTGCCTTCGAGGATGAGCCATGGCTCGGCGTAAACGGTGCGTGGTCCAGGACGACAACGCGATGAGCGAGGTGACACCCGCCCGCGAAGTCGACTCTCAGTCGCTACCAATCTGCCAATCCACCCCCTCCGAGTCGACACAGAGCGGCGAAACTCGACACAGAGTCACGAAAAGACAATTCCCCCCATGCTGCGCTACCTCACCCTCCCCG
The DNA here is from genome assembly GCA_903834645.1 of uncultured beta proteobacterium. Taxonomy (GTDB): domain Bacteria; phylum Pseudomonadota; class Gammaproteobacteria; order Burkholderiales; family Burkholderiaceae_C; genus Rubrivivax. The sequence continues at coordinate 3,666 of CAILKA010000004.1, read as the reverse complement.
TCACCCCCTTCGCCCAGAACTGCTCCATCGTCTGGTGCGACCAGACCATGGCCGGCGCCGTCATCGACCCCGGTGGCGAGCTGCCGCGGCTGCGTGCCGAAGCCGCACGCCTGGGGGTGAAGCTCGAGGCCATCTGGCTCACGCACGCGCACATCGACCACGCCGGCGGCACGGGCGAGCTCGCGCGCGACGACCACCTGCCCATCATCGGCCCGCACCCGGGCGACCAGTTCTGGATCGACGGGCTGCCGCAGCAAAGCCAGATGTTCGGCTTCCCGCCGGCCCTGCCCTTTGCGCCCACGCGCTGGCTGGCCGACGGCGACACGGTCAGCATCGGCCAGAGCACGCTGCACGTGCGCCACTGCCCCGGTCACACGCCCGGGCACGTGGTCTTCCACAGCGCGGAAGCCAAACGCTGCTTCGTGGGCGACGTGCTCTTTGCCGGCAGCATCGGCCGAACCGACTTTCCCGGTGGCGACCACGACACACTGATTGCCAGCATCACGCAGCGGCTGTGGCCGATGGGCGACGACACCGTGTTCATCCCGGGCCACGGGCCGGAGAGCACATTCGGCCGGGAGCGCCGCAGCAACCCCTACGTGGGCGGCACCTGAAGGGCTGCGCTCAGCCCTCGGCCGCCTTCATGGGCGGAGGCGGGCCAAAGCGCCGAGGCGGCTTGGCGGCGGCGCTGTAGAGCGGCACCACACGCGGCAGCAGGCCTTCGATGTCGCGGATGCGGTCCGCGCTCGAAGGGTGCGTGGAGAGCCACTTGGGCGGCGCCTTCCCCGCCGTGGCCTCGCGCATCTTGTTCCACAGCCGCACGCCGGCACGCGGGTCATAGCCAGCCTGGGAGGACATGACGAGCCCCAGGCGGTCGGCCTCGGTCTCGTCGCCGCGGCTGTAGTTCAGGCTCAGGAGCTGCGCGCCCATGCGCGCGGCCAGGTCGCCGATGTCGCCCAGGCCCAGCAGCGCCGCGCCGATGCGCAGGCCCCCTTGGGTGAGCGTGTTCTTGCCCATCTGCTCGCGCGCATGCTCCAGCAGCGCGTGCGCCACCTCGTGGCCCATGATGGCCGCGACCTCGTCGTCGTCGAGCTGCAGCTTGGCCAGGATGCCGTAGTAGAAGGCAATCTTGCCCCCGGGCATGCAGAAGGCGTTGAGCTCGGGGCTGCCCAGCAGGTGCACCTCCCATTGCCATTGCCGCGCGCGCGGGTTGCACTCGGGCGCAAAGGGGATGATGCGATCGGCGATTGCGCGCAGTCGCTGTGCCTGGGGATGGTCGCGCGCGGCCAGGGCGCGCTTGCCGCTGGCTTGCTGCAGCATCTGCCGGTACTGCTGGCCGGCGGCCTGCTCGACCTGCTCGGCCGGCACGAGCTGCGCGGCGCGTGAGCGCTTGCACTCGGGCATTGTCGCCAGTGCGGGCGCTGCCGCACCCGCCAGCAGCAGCCCCGTGAAGAGCCGCCTGCCGTGGCGCGAGCACGCGCAGCGCGCGGCCAATGCGGGCAGCTCCAGCGCGCCGGCGCCAGCGGGGTCGAAGCGGTCGTCGGGGCAGCGGTTCATGTCGGTCTCCAATGTCGCGCCAACGGGGCGGAATTCAAGGCCACACGCCGTTCATTGTGGGGCCTCGAGCGCGCGCACGCTGGCGCGCAGGCGCACGAGCATCACGAGCGCAGGCGCGGCCAGCAGCGTGCTCAGCACGAAGAACACGGGCCAGCCGATGCTCTCCACCAGCACCCCGGCCAGCGGCCCCACCCACACGCGCCCGATGGAGGCAAAGGCCGACAACAGCGCGAACTGCGTGGCCGTGAAGCGCTGGTTGCACAGGCTCATCATGAAGGCCACGAAGGCAGCCGTGCCCATGCCCCCCGAGACGTTCTCGAAGGCCACCACCGCCAGCAGCGCGCCGTCCACCGGCGTGGCGGCGGCAAGCTTGACGAAGCCCCAGTCGAAGGCCGGGATCAGCCACGCGCCCAGCGACCCCTTGCCGCCCTCGGCGAGCCACCAGAAGCCCAGGTTGCTCAGGAGCTGCAGGACGCCAAAGGCGAAGAGCGCGCGCCACAGTCCGATGCGCAGCATCAGTGCCCCACCCGCCAGGGCGCCGGCGATCGTCAGCCACAGCCCGATCACCTTGTTGACCACGCCCACCTCGGCGCCCGTGTAGGCCAGGCCCTTGAGCAGGAAGGGCGTCATGAGCGAGCCGGCAAAGGCATCGCCAAGCTTGTAGAGCACGATGAAGACGAGGAACGCGGCGGCGCCCTCCTGCGAGAAGTAGTTGCGCAGGCCCCCCAGCAGCGTCTCGAAGCGCGCGCGGCGCGCGGCCCAGATGCCCAGCGGGAGCGTGATGGCCACGCCGCCAAGCAGCACCACCAGGTCGATCCAGCGGCCCTGCAGCGCCGCGCTGAGCTGCGTCGTGGCCAACAGCGGCGCAAGCAGCGCCCGCACGGCCGGCCGCAACAGCGTCTCGGTGATCAACACACCGACCCCCGCGGCCGCGCACAGCGCGAGGAACCCCAGCAGGTCGCGCCGCGCCTGGGGCGGCGGCTCGGCGGCCGCCTGCGGCCGGGGCAGACGCGGCAAAGCCAGGGCCGACACCACGGCCGCGGCGGCCATCAGGCCGGCCATCAGGCGATAGACGTCCGGCCAGCTCCAGCCGCCACCCTGGTTCGCGTCGGTCCAGATCAGCGCCACGCCGCCCGAGAGGATCATCGCCAGGCGATAGCCCATCACCGCCAGCGACGCGCCCAGGCCGCGCTCGGAAGCCGGCAGCAGGTCGGTTCGGTAGGCGTCGATCACCACGTCCTGCGAGGCCGACAGGAACGCCACCGTCACCGCCAGCAGCGCGAAGGCGCGGATCGACTCCAGCGGTGGCGTGGCCGCCAGCGCCAGCAGCGCACCGGCCAGCAGCAGCTGCGTGAGCACGAGCCAGCCGCGCCGGCGCCCCAGCAGCGGCAGGTCGAAGCGGTCCATGAGCGGCGCCCACAGGAACTTGAAGGTGTAGGGCAGGCCCACGAGGCTCAGGAACCCGATCGTGGCCAGCGCCACCCCTTCGGCGGTGAGCCAGGCCTGCATGGCCTGGCCGGTGAGCGCCAGCGGCAGCCCCGAGGCAAAGCCGAGCACGGTGACGACGAGCGCGCGCCAGGCCGTGGCGGGCAAGGAACGGGCGGGCAACACCATCCGGAACATTATGGGTGGGGGGCCAGCATGTGCCAGGGGGGCAGGGGGCTTGAAGCCTCGCCAGCCGCCCCGATGTCCATCACATGACTGCCGATCCTGTCCACATCGCCTGCGCCGCCTGCGGCGCCACCAACCGCGTGCCTGCCGCGCGCCTGTCCGAGGATCCGAGCTGCGGGCGCTGCGGCGCGGCGCTGCTGCCGGGCGAGCCCGTGGAGCTGACGGACGCGAATTTCGAGCAGGTGACCGCGCGCACCGGGCTGCCGCTGGTGGTGGACTTCTGGGCCCCATGGTGCGGCCCGTGCCGCATGATGGCCCCGGCCTTTGCGCAGGCGGCAGCCCAGCTCAAGGGGCGCGCGGTGCTGGCCAAGGTCAACAGCGACGAGAACCCGGGGCTGTCGGCGCGCTTTGGCATCCGCAGCATTCCCACCCTCGTGCGGCTCGAGGGCGGGCGCGAGGTGAACCGGGTGAGCGGGGCGTTGCCGGCGGGGCAGATCG
>CAILKA010000003.1 GCA_903834645.1 uncultured beta proteobacterium | reverse complement strand
TTGGGGTCGACCACGCGGCGCGTGTGGCGCTCGCCCGCGTGGGTGGTCACGGTGGTGGTGGCCCAGCTGCGCACGGTGGAGGGCATGTCGGCCGGTTGCTCGGGGTCGGTGAGCATGGTCACGCGCGGCAGGAAGGCCAACAGCTCGGGGCGGCCGATCGCATCGGTACGGAAGGTGGCCAGCCTCAAGTCCCCGTCGAAGGCGGCGGCGGCCAGGCAATAGGGCATGCTGAAGCGCGCCTGCATCGGGTCGGCCGGCAGGCCGTACATGAGGTTGCGCACGGCAGCCTCGGACACCCGGGTCTGGACCTCGGCGATGTCGCTGGCGTGCAGCCCCTCTTGCGTGCAGATGGCCAGCAGCCCGTCCACGGCACGGTGCGTGCTCGCGCAGCATGGGTAGCGCTTGAACCACAGGCCTGGGCGCAGCACGGCAGGCGTGCCTGTCAGCCGCTGCAGCACCGCCGGCACGAATCCCGTTGCCTCCGGGCCCACCATGAGGTCGCCAAAGCCGCGAGCGCCCTCCAGCGGCTCGGTATCGGCCGTGAGGCCGGCGGCCGCCAGGCGCGCGGCGACGATGCCGTGCTGCGCGGCCAGCCCGGCGTGCAGCGGCTTGGCCTGGGTGCCGAACTGGCGCTTGAAGCCGCCGGCCAGGCTCGTGGCCAGGCTGATCGCGCACAGGGTGGCGCGTGCATCCAGGCGAAGCAGCCGGGCGCAGGCTGCGGCCGCCGAGGGCGCGCCGAGGGTGAGCGTGGTGTGCCAGCCGCGCGTGTAGTGCGCCATGTTCACGGCCTCGGCCAGGCACTCCTGCACCTCCACGCCGACGATGTAAGCGTCCACCACGTCCGCCCCGCTGGCGTCCGTCTCCTCGCCCAGGGCCAGCAGGGCCGGCACCAGCACCGCGCTCACGTGCGAGGCCGCCGGGTCGAGCACGTCGTCGTAGTCGAGCGCGTGTGCGGCCGTGCCGTTGAGCAGCGCCGCCCACGGTGCATCGAGCCCGCGTGAGGCGGCTACGCGGCTGATGCTCCCCGACTGGCCCCAGTGGCCCAGGCCCGTGGAGGTCCGGCGCACGGCTTCGTCGCCCGCGCCTGCCACCATGCAGGCCACCGTGTCGACGAAGGCCCGCTCGGCCTGCTCGAGGGCCTCGGGGGCCCACTGCCGGGGCGTCGTGGCGGCCCAGTGGGCCAGACGGGCGGTGAAGCCGGCAGGAGCGGGCGGGTCGAAGGAAGAAGTCACGGTGCGCTCGATCGGCAGGGCGCTGCGCGTCGCACCGGCCTCGTGGCCCGCGCGACTCGGCAGGCCACGCCTCATTCTTTCTGGATGCCTGCCGCCTCGATCAGCTTGCCCCACTTGGCGAGCTCGTTCTGCACGAAGGCCGTCATGGCCGGCCCGCTCACCGTCAGCCGCTCGAAGCCGTTGGGGCCGAGCGACTTCACCGCCTCGGGCGACTCGGTGGCGGCCAGGATGTGGGGCGCGAGCATCTGCGTGATCTCAGCCGGCGTGCCGCGCGGGGCGAACACGCCCACCCATGAACGCATCTCCGGAAAACCGGGCATGGCCTCCGCCATCGTGGCCACCTCGGGCAGCTGCGCGTTGCGCTGGGCGGTGGTGACGGCCAGCGCACGCACCTGCCCCCCGCGGATCGCACCCATGGAGGAATTGAAGTCGGTGCACAGCACCGTGATGCGCCCGCCGATGAGATCGGTCAGGGCCTGGGGGCTGCTCTTGTAGGGCACCTGGGCCAGGTCGATGTTGTAGCCGCGGCGGATGTTCTCGCTGCACACGGTGGACATCCCGAAGGCGGTGCCGTAGGCGTGCTTGCCCGGCGCGGCGGCCACCAGGCGGCGCAGCTCATCCATCGTGCGGGCCGGCGAATCCTTGGACACGAGCACGGCCAGCGGCACGCCGCCGATGCCGGCCACTGGCTCGAAGTCCTTCACCGGGTCGTAGGGGAAGGTCTTCATCATCCACGGCGCCTGCGTATGCGTGGTGCCGGTTCCCACGAGCAGCGTGTAGCCATCGGGCCGCGCCTTGGCCACGAAATCACTGGCGATCACGCCGCTTGCGCCGGGCTTGTTGTCGACGATGAAGTGGTTGGTCTTGAGCCGCTCGTTGAGAACCTTGGCCACCACGCGGGTCATGATGTCGGTGGAGCTGCCCGCGGCGAAGGGCACCACCAGCGTGACCGGGCGGTTCGGGTAGGGGCCCGACTGGGCGTGCGCCAGCCCCCAGCCCAGCAGCAGGGCCGTGGGCGCGAGCGAGAGCGC
>CAILKA010000002.1 GCA_903834645.1 uncultured beta proteobacterium | reverse complement strand
CGGACGTAGCGCCGTTGGCCGTGATCGCCACGCCCGCAAGCGCCCCGCCACCGTCAGCAGCGTCACTGAAATTGGCCCCGAAGAGCGTCGACACCAGCGCCCCCGGCGGCGAGACCGTACCCTCCTGAATCGCATCCAGCGTGGCGCTGCCACTGGCCACCGGCGCGTCGTTGACAGGCGTGACGCTCGTGCCCAGAGGCACGGTGGCTCCAGACCACTTGCCGGTGCCGCCGATGTACGAGAGGTTGGCCGAGGTGCTGAATCCCTGGAAGTAGATCGATCCGTCGCCCAGCCTCGCGCTCAGCTCACCCGGTGTGCCGTTGAAGTCCGCAGCCGGCATGAACCTCAAGCGGTACTGCGCTGTTGCCGGCAACACCAGGGCCGTGGTGTCGGACAGGCCGGAAGTGGGCACATCCGTCCAGCTCGACCCGCTGTTGCTCGAATACTGCCAACGCCCCTGTTCAGCCGCTGCAGAGTTGCCCACGATGGCCACCGCCTGCAGTGACGTGTCGGCCTCGCCGTCACGGCTGTCGTCGTAGGGGCCAGCAAACAGCGAGGCCACCGCTGCCCCGTCGGGAGACGTTGCGTCCTCGTCCACCGACGCCAGCGCGGCGCTGCCGCTTGCCTGCGGTGCATCGTTGACGGCTCCCACCGTGAGCACGAAGGTCTTCGAGGTGGTGATCGTGCCGTCACTCACGTTCACCGTGATCGTGGCCGTGCCGCTGGCGTGGGCAGCAGGCGTCACCGTCAGCGTGCGATCGGCGTTGCTGCCGCCCAGCACCAGCCCGGCCTGGGTCACCAATGCAGCGTTGCTGCTGGTGGCCGTCACGCTCAGGGAGCCGGCAGCGGTCTCCACGTCACCCACCGTGAACGACAGCACCGGCGTGCTGGCGTCCTCGTTGATCGCCTGGTTGCTTATCGCGCTCAGGGTCGGCACATCGTTGACGGCCGTCACCGTCACGGAGGCGGCCGCGGTGGCTGCGCTGAAGGCGGTGCTGCCGCCCACCTGGCCGGAGGTGTCGATCGTGCCGCTGGCGCCCTCGGAGCGATCCCATGCCCGGAAGACGAGCCCGGAGGGCACGGTGCCGTTGAAGTTGGCCTTGGGCTCGAAACGCACGAATGCGTCGAAGCTCAGCAGCAGGCGTGAGGCGTCCGAGCGGCTGCCCACGGGCAGCCAGTCGCTCGAGCCCGCCAGCCGGTAGGACCACGCGCCTTGCGACGAGTCGGTGCCGACGATGGCGATGCCGAGCCAGGCGCCTTCCGGATCCTGGCCCTGCACGAGGTCGCGCACGCGGGTGCCGACGTTCGCGGCAGAGGCCACGTCCTCGACGATGGTCACGAGCGGGCTGGCCCCGGTGAGCGTGGGCGCCTCGTTGGCCAGATTGACCCGGATGCTCACAGGCTGCGCGGCGGTGCTGAACGCCGAACTGCCGCCGTTGAGGCTCGCATCGGCCAGAGCTCCCGCTGTACCAGTGGTCCGCTCCCAGGCCCGGATCGTGAGCCCGGCAGACAGCCGCCCTTCCCACTGCGGGTCGGTGGGCGTGAACCGGATCAGCGCGTCCTGCGGCAGCAGCCGCGCCGAGGCGTCGCTCACGCCGGACAGGCTCGTCCAGGTCGTGGTTCCCGCCAGCTGGAACGCCCAGGTGCCGCGCGTGGTGTCCACCCCCACCACCGCCACGCCCACCGGATCACCCTCGGGATCGGAAGCCGTGAAGCCGGCCACAAGTTCCGAGACGGGCGTGATGCTCAGGGCGGGGTTGGGCGCCTCCCAGGGGCGCATGGACCCTGCGCCGAGGAGCACGGGTGCATCGTTCACGGCGGCGACCTGGATCGACAGCACGTAGCTGGCCGTCGAGAGATCTTGCCCGCCCGAGGCCGTGCCCCCGTTGTCCCGCACCCGGAAGCTGAACTCCGGCGTCGGCCCGCCGGTGGATGACGAGGAGTGGATAGCAGGCACGAAGACGAGCAGGCCGCTGGCGAGATCCTGGGCGCTCACCGCCTGGCCTCCCATAGGCACGCTCGTCAACAACACGCCTGACAGCCGCAGCTGACCGGCCGCCGGATCGGGCAGCGCATCGATGACGATCCCGGCAAAGGCCCCCGCCTCGCCGTCGGCGGGATCGGAGAAACGGCCCGGAGCCGTGAAGTCCGACAGACCGAAGAAGTAGGGCACGTCTTCCTGGGTGCTGACGCTGAAGCTCGCACCGGAAGGCGCGTCGTTGACGGCAGCGATGTCCACCACGAGCGTGTTCGGGGTGGCATCGAGGTTCACGTTCGAGCCGCCCGTGGCGCCGTCGTCCTGCACCTGGAAGGTGAACTGCGCGAGCCCCGCGCCAGCGAGGTTGGAAACCGGCAGCAGGCGCAGCTGGCCTGCCTCGATGTCGGCGCGAGAGACCAGCGTGCCGGCGGTGATGGCCGTGTTCGTGCCGTTGTCGGTGCGCACGAGCAGCGCCACCGCGGCATCGGGCAAGCTCGCGATGCGCACGGCGGCCAGCACGTTGGGCGAGATCGTGTCGGAAGGGTCCGTGAACCCGAAGTCCGACAGTCGCAGCGTGTAGGGCGTGTCCTCGGTCAACGAGAGCCGGCCGTCGGTACCGGCAGGCGCATCGTTGAGCGGAGCGACCGTCACCGAGACGTTGGCACTCTGGGTGCTGAAGGCAGTGGTGCCTCCCGTGCCCGCGGTGTTGACGTTGGCGCTGCCGCCATTGGTGCCGGTCGTGCCATCCCAGGCCCGGATGGTCAGGTCCGCCACCACCTGGCCGTGCCAGTCGGCGGCGGGCACGAAGCGCAGCCGGTTGTTTCCGCTCGAGTCGGCCACGAGCAGGCGGGCACTCGCATTGTCGGGCGTGCCGAGGTCGGTCCAGCTCGAGCCGTTGTTCACGCTGTACTGCCACCGGCCATTGGTGTTGCCGGCGCTGATGATGGCGATGCCCTGCTGCAAGGCCGTACCGTCGGGGTCGGTCAGCCGGCCGGCCACGAGGGTGCTGACAGCCATGCCGGCGGGGCTCGTCGCATCCTCGTCGACGTCGGTCAGGGCGAAGGGCGAGGGGTCGGGGATGGTGGGTGCATCGTTCGCGGCAGTCACGTTCACGGTGAACGTGCGGGGGCTGCTGGAAGGGGCGCTCGCGTCGTCGGTCAGCGCGATCGTGAAGGCCCTGGACGTGAGGGTCGGGGCATGGTCAACGTTGTCGTATCGCAGGGCGTCCAGGAGCGCTTCGGCCTGCACCACCGTCATCGCAGCGCCGGCAGCGCCTGTGAAGGCGATCGTGCGGGTGTTGCCCGAGACGGCAACGGTGTACTGGTAGCCCACGCCGGCCAGGCTGAACGTCGCAGGCGTGGAATTGGCTGCGAGCGTGCCAAGGCCGGCTATCTCGGCTGCCGCCAACCCGCCGCTCATCATCCGGATGCTTTCCGAGGCGCCGTTGGGGAAGAGCGTCCCGTCGTAGCTCAGAGTCAGGCGCGCGATGGTCGAGTCGACGTCGCCCACGCTCGTGCCGGCCCCGGAAAACGCCACGGCCGCCCCGCCTTCGACGAACGAGGCAGACCAGCTGGACGTGCTGCTATCGCCGGGGTTCAGGTCCAGGGTCGGCGCGTCGTTGGTGGCAGTGACGTTGAACGTGAAGGTCCGCGGTGTGGGGTCGGTATCGGCACCGAAATCGGCCGTTCCGCCGGTGTCGATGACCTGGAACGAGAAGTTCGTGTAGGAAGAGCCCGACGCGTTGGCCCCCGGCAGGAACCGGAACCGGCTCGCCCCCAACTCCGCTGCGCTCACCTCCCGCCCAGCGGACACGTTGCTCCAGTTGACGCCGTCAGTGGAGGACTGCAGCGCCCCTCGGGCTGGCAGCGTCGTGATCCGCACCCTCGACAAGGCGTGGGGCGAGGGATTGTCAGTGGTGTCGGTGAGGTTGAAGTCGGCAGCCAAGAACGTGTACGGGGCATCCTCGTTGATGGTCTTCACGGCATCCGCCCCGGCCGGCGCATCGTTGACCGCGCTGACCGTCAAGGGAACCACGACGTGCGCCGTGCTGAACGCATCCGACCCATCGGGGTCGACCCTGTCCCCCGCACTTTCCTCGGTCTGGTCCCAGGCGCGGAACGTGATCTGGGTGGTGCCCGACCAGTTCGCGCTGGGCAGGAAGCGGATGCGCGTGGTGGCATCGGCGGGCAGCAGCCTGGCCTTGTCCGCTTGCACGTTGTCGAGGGTCCTCCAGCCCTCTCCGGCCAGGTAGTACTGCCAGGTGCCATTGCTGTTGTCGGCCTGGATGACCGCGATGCCCTTGTCGTTGTCCAGGTTGGGGTCGTGGATCTGGTTGGCCACGAGCGCGGACACCAGCGTGCCGTCGTTCGAGGCAAGCGCCACGTCCTCGAGCACACTTGGCAGGGGGTTGGCCCCCAGGAGCACGGGCGCCTGGTTGCCAGGTGTCACGGGGATGCCGCCCCCGTGACCTGCTGGATCACGGTGGAAGAATCGGTGCTGAACGCCGTGCTGCCGCCCCGGGTGGTGAGGTCTGCCGTGCCACCATCAGTGCCACTGGTGCGGTCCCACACGTGGAAGGTCAGGCCCGGATTGGCGGTTCCGGTGTAGTTCACCCCAGGCACGAAGCGCACCCGGTAGGTTTCGGGCAGCAGCCGTGCACCCGTCACGTTGGGATGGCCGAAGGCCGTCCACGACGTACCGTCGGGGCTCCACTGCCAGTAGCCCTTGGAGTTGTCGGCCGCCACCACGGCGATGCCGTGAGGTGCCGGGCTCGGATCGGCGTCGCTCGTGCGGCCTGCGATCAGCGAGGCCACGGTCGCGCCCGCGTTGGCCGTGTCGTTGGCCACGATCGCGGGCATCGCCACGGGAGCGGCCGATGTCAGGATCGGCGCCTCGTTGATGTTGTTGACCGTGATACTGGCCGTGGCGGTGGCCGTGCTGAAGGCTGTGGTGCCGCCATTGGCCGTGACGTCGGCGGTCGTGCCCTCGGTGCCGGATGTCCGGTCCCAGGCGCGGAAGGTCAGGCTCGCCGTGCCCGACCAGTCCGGGTTGGGCTGGAAGCGGATGGTCGCGCCCGTGGTCAGGAGCAGGGCCGTGCTCGCGCTCGTCGCGGGGAAGTTCGTCCACCCAAAGGGGCCGGTGCGGTACTGCCAGGTGCCGTTGGCGGAGTCCGCGGCGACCACCGCGATGCCCTGCAGGGCGCTGGCGTCCACATCGGTGATCCGGCCGCCGACCACCAGCGCGGACACCGCCGTGCCGGAGCTGGACTGGTTGTCTTCGTCGATGGCGGCAAGGTTGGCCGAACCGCTTAGAACCGGTGCATCGTTGACCGCGCTGACGTTGAACCCGAACGACCTGGGCGTGGGGTCGGTGTCGATTCCGCCGTTGGCGGTGCCGCCACCGTCGATGACCTGGAACGTGAAGCTCGCGTAGGGAGAGGTTCCCGACTCGTTGGAGACCGGGAAGTACACGAGCCGGCCGGCCGCGATGTCCGCGGCGCTCACGACCTGCCCCGCCGTCGTCAAGGTGCCCCATACCCCGTTGACCTCCCGCCACAAGCTGCCTTTGCTGGGCAGGGTCGAGATCCGCACCCCCGACAAGGCATTCGAAGGGGTGTCGTTCGTGTCGGAGAAGCCGAAGTCCGCCGTCGAAAGGGCGTAGCTGGCATCCTCGGGTAGGGTCTTCGTGATGGTTGCCCCCGAGGGCGCATCGCTGACCGCCGTCACATCGATGCGCATCGTGGCGGGCGTGAGGTCCTGGGTCGAGCCCCCGTCGGCAATGGATCCCGAGTCCACCACGGCGAACTGGAAGCTCGCGTAGTTGGCGCCGTTAGCGTTGGCAGGCAGCACGAACTGCAGCCGGTCACCGGCCAGTTCGGCGGCTGAGACGAACTGGCCGCTCGCGCAGGGCGCGCCCCTGTAGAGCAGCGTGCCGCCGCCCGTCCCGTTGCTGATGACCACTCCGACGAAGGTGTCCGACGGGCTGTCCAGGGAGTCGGTGAAGCCGAAGTCCGATGCCTTGATGGCGCGCGTGCCCGAGTCCTCCAGGAGCGTGATGACGCTGTCGACCCCGTCCGGGGCGTCGCTGACCCCCGTGACGTTGAAGGTGAAGGTCTTGGCAGAGGGGTCCTGGTTCACGCCGCCGCTGGCCGTTCCGCCGTCGTCGACCACCTGGAAACCGAAGCTCGCGTAGTTCGTGCCGTTGCCATGGGTGGCCGGCCGGTAGATGAGCCGGTTCTGGTCGATGTCGGTGGCGCTCACCACCTGCCCGGCCACGACCGGGACCCCCGACAACAGCAGGTTGCCAAGCGCCGGCAGCGTGGCGATGCGCACGCCCGACAGGGCGTTGGCCGCCGGGGCATCGGCCGAATCGGTGAAGCCGAAATCGACCCCCTTGAGGGTGTAGTCCGTGTCCTCCAGCGTCGTGCGCGTGACGTGTGCCCCGGAGGGAGCATCGTTGACCGCCACCACGGTGACGGAGGCCGATGCCGTGGCCGCGCTGAAAGCCGAGGTGCCGCCCCAATGGGCGGTGTCGGCCACCCCGGCGTCCACGCCTGTGCTGCGATCCCAGGCGCGGAAGGTGAGCGTGGCGGTGCCCGACAGGTTGGCCTGCGGCACGAAGCGCACCCTGGCGTCGCCGGGCAGCAGCCGGGCGGCGCTGTTGCTGGGGATGCCCAGGGCCAGCCACGTCGTGCCGTTCAGGCTGTACTCCCAGCTGCCGCGCGCGACATCGGCAGCCGTCACGGCGATGCCCAGGCTGGTGCTGTCGACGTCGGTCGCCTGGGCGGCAGTGGGGATGAGATCCGACACCCGCGTGCCGGCATTGCTGCCGGAGGCTACGTCCTCGACGATCGACGCCAGCGCCGCGGCCCCCGTGAGCACGGGCGCATCGTTCACGCGGGTGAAGGTGACGAACGCACTCGAGCTCGTGCTGGCACCCCCGGGGTCGGTGGCGGTGAGCGTGTAGGCGGCGGGCGTCTCGCTGCCATCGTGCACGAACTCCACCACCTGGTCGAGCACGTCCTGCAGCGTGAAGGTGGTGGCGGGCGCGCCGCGCACCTCGACGGCTCCGGCCACGAGGCCGCTGACCGTGAGCGTCACGTTCGCCGGGGCATCGTTGGGGTCGGAGATCTCGAGCGTGGGCTTGGCGCGCCCGCCCTCCGGGATGGCCAGTTCGTTCGTGACGATCCGCGGGCCGTAGCTGAGCTCGTAGGCACCGATGTCGGGCGAGCTGCCGTAGCGTGGGGCGCCGCGCTGGTCGGTCGAGGGGACCGAGGCGTCCGTGGAGCCGGCGTCGATGGCCGGGCTGCCGGGCAGGAGCTTGTGGGTGCGAGTGAGGGTGACGCTGGCCTCGAGTGCGCCGATCTTGGCGTCGGGCGTCACGATGTCGCTGCCCGCGGCCCCGGCGGGCTTGGAGTCGCTGGTGTAGAGGTTGTTGCCCAGGGAGACGAGGGTGCCGCCACCAAGGGGCCGGTCGCTGCCGTCTGCGACGGTGTTGTTCGCGAAGAGGGTGTTGCGCGCCTCGAGCGTGCGGCCGCTGTCGACGTACACCGCCGCGCCCGAGGCACCCGCTGCACCCGCCTGGTTTGCAGCCAGCGTCACGTTGACGAGGCTCAGGTCCGACTCGCTGTAGAGGCCTCCGCCACGGCCGTCCACTGCCTGGTTTCCGGACAGCGTGACGTTGCGCAACTCGAGCGTCCCGCCTTCGGCGGCCTGGTAGAGCGCCCCGCCGTCGCCGGTGGCTTGGTTGCCGGCCAGCGTCGAGTCGGTGAGTGTCAGCGAGCCCGCGTTGTAGATGGCTCCACCCAGACCCTGCTTGGTGGGAGAAGCACCACCTGCCGTGGCTTTGCGAATCTCCACCCGCTGCAGCGTGGCGCTGGCCCCCGCCTCGACGGAGATCGCTCCGCCCAAGCCGGCCTTCCCGCCTTCGATCACGCTGTCGGTCAGCGTCAGGGCGGCGCCGGTGGCGAGCTGGATCACGCCGCCCGTGTCCGCGTCGGCGCTGCTGCCGTCTCCCAGCAGCATCACGCCGGAGAGCTCGAGGCCGGCGCCGGCGCCCACGGCAAAGATCCTCGAGGCCGCCTGGTCCGTGATCTCGATGCGCGTCAGGGCAGCCCCGGCGCCGACGATCTGCAGGCGGCCGGCACCGGTGATGTCGAAATCCCCGTCATTGGGGCTTCCCTTGTCCTTCAGGCTGATCTGGTACGTGCCCGCCGCCAGGCGGATCACGTGGTCGCCGCCCAGCTTGGCGGCCTGGTTGATAGCCCAGCGCAGCGAGCCTTCCTCGGTCGTGTCGTCGAAGCGCGTGACGACGAACTCCTGCAGCAGGCCCGACCAGGCCTGACGCGCCTGCTCGCTTGGGGCAAGCGCGGCCTCCACTGCACCCGTGCGCGCCTCCAGCGTCCAGTTGCCGCCCAGCGCAGCCGCGCCCGTGGCGTCGTCGCTGGCCGCCACATCGGCGCCGGTGAGGGCCGCGAGGTCGGCGATCAGCTGGCGGCCCTTCTCGCTGGCGGCCACATCGCAGCCGTAGAGCAGCACATCGGCATCGTCGGCCAGCGCCGCACCCCAGGTGGCCACCTCACCGGCGCGCGCGAGCAGCGTGGCCGCATCGAGCCGCACGCCGCCGAGCTGCACCACGCCGTCGGCCCCGTGGCCGAGCACGTGCACCGCGCCCACGTCCTGGCGGCCGCGCAGCAGCTCCGTCAGGCGCGCGATGCCGTCTTCCTGCGCCCACAGCGTCACGATCTCGATGCGCCGCCCGGCCTGCTGCTGCGCGCGCAGGTCGGCGATGAGCTGCGCGGCGTCGGGCACCGAGCGGTCGACGAGCGCGATCTCGACGCGCGGTGTGGCCTGCTGGGCCGCGGCCTGCAGCTCGAGCGTGTCCAGGCGCCCTTGCTCGAAGGTGCGCAGCGGCTGCAGCGATTGCCCCCCCACGGCCGCGGCGAGGTCGGCCGAGTACAGCAGCCGGGGCTCGATCGCCTCGATGTAGGGCCGGCGGCTCATGGCCTGGGCAGGTTGTGTTCGGGAAGGGGCTCAGCCAGAGGGCTCTCAGCCCCCGGAGCCCACCTGGGCCACGCGCCCGCCTGCAGTCGCAGCGGCGGCGGACGGCGCAGGCCGGGCGCCTTCGCGCAACGCGGTCGCGGCCGCATCGTCGAGCGTGCAGCGCGCGCCGGCGGGCAGCCGCTGCTGGGGATTGGGCAGGCTCAGACGCACCCGGAAAGTGTTGCTCGCGCCGTCGATCACGCGGTCCACGTGCGTGACCTCGGCCGTGACAGGCTTCACGCCGGCGAGCTCCGGCTGCAGCTGCAGCCGGTCGCCCACCGCGTACTGGCCGAAGCGTGCCGCGGGCACGAGCAGGTCCACGCGCAGCGGATCGAGCGAGGCCAGGCGCAGCAGCGGACGGTCTTCCACGCGCTCGCCGGGCTGGCGGTAGCGCTCGACGATGGTGCCCGAGAAGGGCGCGCGCACCATGCGCTGGCTGACCTGCGCGCGCACCACCTCGAGATCGGTGGCCAGCACCTCGCGCTGGCTGGTGCTCTGCTTGAGTTTCTGCTCGGCCAGGCGCATCTCGGTCAGGGCCTGCTCGACCGCCTGTGGCGAGAAGAAGCCCTGTGCCTGCAGGTCGCGCGCGCGCTGGTAGCGCTGGCGCGCGAGTTCGAGCGAGGCCTCCGAGGCGCGCACCTCGGCATCCACGCTCCAGCGCGCATGCGCGGCGCGCTCACCGGCGTTCTCCACCTCGCTGCGCAGCGTCACGAGCGTCTGCCCCTGGCGCACCGAGTCGCCCACGTCCACCGTGATGCGCTCGACGATGCCCGTGACGGGCGAGCCGATGTCGGCGATGCGGTTGGGGCTGATCAGGCAGCTGATGGTGGGGACCAGGGGCTTGGCCGGGGCCTGCCGCGCCTGGCCCGGCGGCACGAGCGTGCCCTGCATCACCGACTGCGGGCCCTTGGCGGGGGAAGTCGGCGGGGGCG
>CAILKA010000001.1 GCA_903834645.1 uncultured beta proteobacterium | reverse complement strand
GGTCGGCCTTGCTGTCCACGAGCACCGAGCGGCGCACCTTCTCCTGCCAGTAGTCGTAGTGCGCGATGCGCCGCAGGCTCGCCTCGATGCCGCCGATGATCACCGGCACGTCGCCGAAGGCCTCCTTGCAGCGCTGCGTGTAGACGAGCGTGGCGCGGTCGGGCCGCTTGCCCGCCACGCCGCCCGGGGTGTAGGCGTCGTCGCTGCGGATCTTCCGGTCGGCCGTGTAGTGGTTGTTCATCGAATCCATGTTTCCGGCGGCCACGCCGAAATACAGGTTCGGGCGGCCCAGCGCGCGGAAGGCCTCGGGGCCGTTCCAGTCGGGTTGTGCCAGGATCCCCACGCGAAAGCCCTGCGCCTCCAGCGTGCGGCCGATCACGGCCATGCCGAAGCTCGGGTGGTCCACGTAGGCATCGCCCGTGACGATGATCACGTCGCAGCTGTCCCAACCGAGCAGGTCCATCTCCGCGCGGCTCGTGGGCAGGAAGGGCGCCGGGCCGAAGCGCTTGGCCCAGAAGGGGCGGTAGCCGGTCAGCGCGCGCGCGCCTTGCGCCGGTCGGGCGGTGGTGGTAGAGGAGGTGGAGGTCACGGCGCTATTGTCCCGGTGCCGGCACGTCGTCGACTTCCTCGCCGATGAAGCCCCCGCTCTGGTGGGCCCACAGCCGCGCGTAGATGCCCTCGCGCGCCAGCAGCTCGGCGTGCGTGCCCTCCTCCACGATCCGGCCACGGTCCATCACGATGAGCCGGTCCATCGCGGCAATCGTCGACAGGCGGTGCGCGATCGCCACCACCGTCTTGCCCTCCATGAGCCGGTACAGGCTTGCCTGGATGGCCACTTCCACCTCGCTGTCCAGCGCACTCGTGGCTTCGTCCAGCAGCAGGAGCGGCGCGTCCTTGAGCATCACGCGCGCGATCGCCACGCGCTGGCGCTGGCCGCCCGAGAGCTTCACGCCGCGCTCGCCCACGTGCGCGTCGTAGCCGCGCCGGCCCTTGGGGTCGACCAGGTCGGGGATGAACTCGTGCGCCTCGGCGCGCAGCGCCGCGCGCATCATGTCCTCGTCGGTGGCATCGGGCCGGCCGTACACGATGTTCTCGCGCACCGAGCGGTGCAGCAGCGAGGTGTCCTGCGTGACCATGCCGATCTGCGCGCGCAGCGACTCCTGCGTGACGCCGGCGATGTCCTGCCCGTCAATGAGGATGCGGCCCTGCTGCACGTCGTAGAAGCGCAGCAGCAGGTTCACGATCGTGCTCTTGCCCGCACCCGAGCGGCCCACCAGGCCGATCTTCTCGCCCGGGCGGATCACGAGGTTCAGGTCCTCGATCACGCGCCGGCCGTTCGGGTAGGCGAAGTTCACGCCGTCGAAGCGCACCTCGCCGCGCGCGACAGCCAGCTTCTTCGCATCGGACCGGTCCGTGATGGCGTTGGGCCGCGCGAGCAGCTCGATGCCGTCCTGCACCGTGCCCACGTGCTCGAAGAGCGTGGCCATCTCCCACATCACCCAGTGCGAGATCCCGTTCAGGCGCAGCGCCATCGCGGTGGAGGCTGCCACCGCCCCCACCCCCACCTCACCGCGGGCCCAGAACCACAGCGCCAGCCCCGCGGTGCTTGCGATCAGCAGCACCGACAGCAGCTGGTTGACGATCTCGAAGCCACTCACCAGGCGCATCTGCGCGTACGCGGTGGTGAGGAAATCCTGCATCGCCGCGCGCGCGAAACCCGCCTCGCGCTGGCCGTGCGAGAAGAGCTTGACGGTGGCGATGTTGGTGTAGGCATCCGTCACGCGGCCCGTCATCAGCGAGCGCGCATCGGCCTGGCGCTGGGCCGTGACGGCCAGGCGCGGCACGAAGTAGCGCATCGACACCAGGTACAGGGCCAGCCACCCGGCAAAGGGCGCCACCATCCACAGCTGGAAGCCGCCCAGCACGGCCGCCATCGTGACGAAGTAGATGACGACGTAGATCAGGATGTCGGCCAGGATCATCCAGGTATCGCGCACGGCCAGCGAGGTCTGCATGACCTTCGTGGCGATGCGCCCGGCGAACTCGTCCTGGTAGAAGCCCATGCTCTGCCCGAGCATGAGGCGGTGGAAGTTCCAGCGCATGCGCATCGGGAAGTTGCCCGACAACGCCTGGTGCTTGAACATCGTCTGCAGTGCGGCCAGCAGAATGCTGCCCGCCAGCACTGCCACGAGCAGCGTGAGCGTGCCACCCTCTCGCGCCCAGAGCTCGGCCGGCGGCACGGCCGCGAGCCAGTCCACGATGCGGCCCATGGCCGCGAAGAGCAAGGCCTCGAAGGCGCCGATGGCCGCGGTGAACAGCGTCATCAGCGCGATGTACGGCCGCATGCCCGCGCTGCAGGCCCACAGGAAGGGCCAGAAACGCTGTGGCAACCGAGGAGGAAGCTCGGCCGGGTACGGGTCGACGAGGCGTTCGAATCGCTGGAACACGGGCAAAGCGGCTGGGGAAAACCCGACAGTGTGCCCGGTTTCGGGCAGGAGGACCCGACTGCTCGTAAACAGCCCGCTGCTCGATGCTCCTTGCAAATCGAACACCTGACGTGAGATTTGCAAGGATGAAGCGCGGTCTGTAGGCGACGCTCAGCCCCCTCCGGGCCTCAGGAGAAGCGTGCCGCCCTTGCGCGCATCCGCCCCTGCAGGCCACAGCGGCACGTATTCGCCCGCCGCCCAGGGCTGCAGGAAGCCGCGGTAGGCGCCGGCCCAGGGGAGCCCGCTCTGGCCGCTGGAGTGCATCACGCGCGAGCGGCTGCGGTCGGCCACGTCGTAGAGCGCGCGCAGGCTCGGGCCGTGCGTGGTGCGGTAGCGCCGCGCCTCGGCCTCGCCCAGGCCCACGCGCATCGCGTTGACGGTGTAGGTGTCGCCGCCCACGGGCACGGAGAGGTGGAAGAGCGGCGCCAGCACCCCGACGTTGGAAAACGGCCGGTGCTCGGCGTGCACCCGGTGCGCATCCCCCCAGCGCCACTGCGACACATCGGAGCCGAAGCGTGCGGAGAGTTCGTCGAGCGCCGAGGCGAGCGCGCGATCGACCTGCTGCGCGCAGGTCTCGGCCACGGGTGTGGTCTTGTCGTCGCACCACCACGCGTCGTCGCGCTCGAGGATGCCCTCCAGCGTGTCCTGGAAGGTGCGACCGGAAAAGCTGCGGTCGAACAGGGGCGCGCCGGCCTCGTCGGCCAGCAGCGCGCGCGCCAGCGCACGCTGCCAGGCCCAGAAGATGAGCGGGGCGGCCCGGTCGTGCGCCATCGTGCCGTCGAAGCCTTCGAGCGCCTGGCGAGCCGCGGCAGCCAGGCGATGCGGCGACGCCGACGAGGCGGCGCGCATGAGCCAGGGCATCAGCCGCGGCGCGGCGAGGGACTTGACGTCAGCCTGCATGCGCGCGAGGTCCTCGATCGAGTGCCGGGGCTTGGCCTGCAGGAGCTGCTCGATGCGCTGCTGCCGATACGGCAGCGACCAGTCGCTCGTGATGAAGTGCGGATAGGCCGCGTCGTGGACGCGCTGGTTGGCGGTGGCGATCCAGCCGCGCGCGGGATCCTTCTCGCGCGGCGTCTCGCCAGCGGGCACCCAACCCACCCAGTCGTAGCGCGCATCCCAGCCGGGTGCAGGGGCCAGGCCGCGCAGGTCGTTGTCGGGGCTGCGCAGCGGCACGCGGCCGGCCGCGACGAAGGCGATGGTGCCGTCGGCATCTGCCACGACGATGTTCTGCATGGGTGCGATCCACGCCTGCGCCGCCTGCACGAAGCTCCCCCACCGACTGGGCGCGCATCATGGCCAGCGATGCCGCCATCGCGTCGTTGTCGGTGTCCAGCGCCGTCCAGCGCAGCGCCAGCACATGGCGCGCACCCAGGGCATCGGCCAGCGTCCCTGCATCCGAGATCACCGGCCCGTGGCGCGTGCTCCGCACTTGCATCCGCACCTCGGGCCCGCCGCGCACGCGGATCACCTCCTGGGCCACCTCGAAAGGCGCGGTGCCCTGCGGCGTGCGGTAGCGCGCCGGCTCGGTGGGCACCACCTCCTCGATGTAGAGGTCCTGCACATCGGGGCCCGTGTTGGTGAAGCCCCAGGCCAGGCGCCCGTTCTGGCCGAGCACCACGCCTGGCAGCCCCGGCATCGTCGCGCCGGCCACGTCCAGGCCCGGCGCCTGCAGCCGAGCGAAATACCACAGCGCCGGGGTGTTCAGGCCCAGGTGCGGGTCGTTGGCGAGCAGCGGCTTGCCGGTGGTGGTGCGGCTGCCGGCCAGCACCCAGTTGTTCGAGCCCGTGCCCTCGACGCCCGAGGGTGGCGCGATCTCGGGCAGCCGCAGCCAGGCCTGGCGCACCGCACCCTGGTTCAGGCCGAGCTCGCGGTACAGGGCCGGGTAGTCGCGCACCGCCAGCGGGGCGTCCCCCGGGTAGGGCGGCAGGAACTCGTCGATGCGCTCGCGCGGCAACCGCCCCGACAGGCGCAGCCGCTGCATCTCGGTCGTCCAGTTGCCGCCCAGGTCCCAGGCCATCATCACGGCCCAGGCCAGGCTGTCCACGGGTGTCCAGGGCTCGGGCTGGATGCCCAGCACCAGGAACTCGGGCGGCCGCGCATCCAGGGCCTCACGCAGCACCGCGTTCACGCCATCGGTATAGGCCTGCAGCGCCGAGCGGCTCGCAGGCGAGGCCCTTTCCCACTGTGCCTGCGCGGCGCGGCGCACGCCCAGGGCGCGCAGGAAGCGGTCGTTGTTGAGGGCCTGCGCCCCGAAGGCCTCGGCCAGGCGGCCGGCCCCGATCCGGCGGTGCACCTCCATCTGCCACAGGCGGTCCTGGGCGTGCACCACGCCCAGGCCGTACAGAGCATCTTCCAGGCTCTGCGCGCGGATGCTCGGGATGCCTTGGGCGTCGCGCTCGATCAGCACCTCGGCCTTCAGGCCAGGCAGCACGAGCGTGCCGTCGGACCGGGGAGAGGCCCGCCAGACGTAAGCAGCGGCCGCCAGGACGGCCAGGAACAGCAGCCCTGCCACGAGCCACGCCAGACGCACAACCCACCGCACGAGGGGCCTCCCGACACGCCGTCCGCCCTCGAATGGCGCCATGATCCGGATGTCCACCCCCGATGATAGGGTGCGCGGTGCCTGCATCGCCGCGCGCTGTCTGTCGCACGGCGCAGGGGAACATGAGGGCAGTGGCAGAAACCGGGATGAAGCGGTCGCGGCCGGACACGGCTGCCATGGGTCCGGCCGCCTGGGCGGCTTGGGGGCTGGCCGCCGCCTGCCTGGTTGCAACCGTGGGCGTGTCCCCGGGCGCCTTCGCCCAGCCAATCCCGCCTGCGCCAGCGTCCCCGCCCCCGCTCATGCGCGCGGCCGCCTCCGAACACCCCATCGAGTGGACAGCCACGACAGTGCGCGCGCGCGTGCACGGCATGCTGGCCGTCACCGAGCTCACCCTGACCTTCCGCAACCCCAATGCCCGCATGCTGGAGGGGCAGCTCGAGTTCCCGCTGCGCCCCGGCCAGGACATCACCGCCCTGGCGCTGGAGAGCCTGGACGGGCTGTCGATGCTGCCCGCCGCCGTCGTCGACAAGACACGCGCCCGGCAGGCCTTCGAGCGCACCGTCAGCCAGATGGCCGACCCGGCGCTGCTGGAGCAGACCGCCGGCCGCAACTTCCGCCTGCGCGTGTATCCGCTGCTGCCCGGCCAGGCACGCCAGGTTCGGCTGGAGGTCACCGAGAGCCTCCAGGCCGGCCGCGACGGGCTCCTGAGCTTCACGCCCCCCACCGGACCGATCGGGCGGACCTCACCGCGGCCCGACGTACAGGTGGAGGTCGCCGGCGTGCCGCCCGCCCGGCTGCAGCGCCTGGAAGGCGCGCCGGGCACGTGGCGCTGGAAACCCGCGACGACCCCCCAGATGGCCGTGGACACCTTCGACGGCGAGCGCTACTTCGTGGCGCAGCTGCCCTGGCGCGTGGCCGAACCGGCCCGGCCGGCACCCGCCCGGATCGTGCTGCTGTGGGATGCCTCGGGCTCGGCTGCCGGGCGCGACCGGACCCGCGAGCTGCAGGCGCTGGACGCCTACCTGCGCAGCTTCTTGCAGGTGACGGTGTCACTGATCGTCGCCCGCGACCGGGCCGAACCGGCCCGGGAGTTCAACATCCGCAGGGGAGACTGGCACGCGCTGCGGCAGGCCATCGAGAGCGAGCCCCTGGATGGCGCCAGCCACGCAGCGGCCTGGCAGCCTCCCTCCGGGCTCGACCCGCGCACCACCGTGGCGCTGCTCGTGAGCGACGGGCTGGCCAACTGGGGCGCTGGGGCCGCGTGGCCCGCCCCGGAGGTGCCCCTGCACACCCTGAGCGCCGCCCCCGGTGCGGACGCAGCGCGCCTGCGGGCGCTGTCGGCCGCCAGTCCGGGCGGCCGCCATGTGGACCTGCTTTCCCTGGACGCGCGGGAGGCTGCCCGCGTGCTGCGCGAGCCCCCCGCGCCAACCGTGACGGCACACAGCTTCCAGGCGCGAGAGCTCCAGGTCGACACGAGCCGGATGCGTGAAGGTCTGATCCAGGTCACGGGCATGCTGGCTGCGCCGCGCGCACGCGTGGAGCTGCAGGCCCGCAGCGCCGACGGTACGCGGGTGCGCCGATCGTTCGACGTCGCCGGCGAGCCACCCCCGGCCTCGACCCCGCCACAGGCCGCCGGCACGGCCGGCCTCGCCGCCCGGCGCTGGGCATCGCTGCGGGTGCAGGCGCTCGAGACCGACCGCGCGCG